>NZ_CP146064.1:600000-804253 GCF_037013405.1 Candidatus Nanosynbacter featherlites
CGATTGTCGCCAATGTCATCGATATCTTGGGCGCGCAAACAAGTCTGGCTGTCAACGATACGGTTTCCCTCAGGATGCTTGGCCTCGCCCAACAGATAACTAATCATCGGCTGCATACCAGAGCCGGTAAATAGCGTAGTTGGGTCGTTGTGCAACACCAGCGGTGCTCGATTGACAACAGCATGACCATTGCTTTTATAAAAATCGAGGTATTTTTTACGGATATCTTGAGCTTTCATATCTGTTAATTATAGCACAACATAAAATCGCCCCAAAACGAGGCGATTTCAAATAGCTTATATGATTATTCAGCGGATTCTTCTACTGGCTCTTCAACTGGAGCTTCTTCTTTCGGCTGGTTTTTGCGTAATTTTTCCGGGTTACGGATGGCTTTGTGCTTGTCAGCAGTTGGTTCTTTAACCCACTTTGGCAATGTGACGCCAGCTTCTTTCAACAACTTAACAACACGTGGTGTTGGCTGAGCACCATTGTCCAAATATTTTTGTGCCAATTCAACCTGAATATTTGCTACTTTTGTGTGTGGATTGTAGCTACCAACATAGGCGACAACGCGACCGCTTGATGGGTGGCGCTGCGCTTCCTGTACAGCTAGGCGGTAGACTGGGTAGCCCTTGCGACCCAAACGTTGCAAACGAATTGCTAACATATACTTATCTTATTCCTTCTCTTACACTCTTAGGTTAATTCTTATTCTGTACCAGTGTACACTATTTTACTGCATGCGTCAATCTGTTTGGATAATCCCGCCGCCCAAACATTCCTTGCCGTCATATAGCACGGCTGATTGGCCTGGTGCGACGGCACGCTGCGGCTCAACCAGCTTCACTGCCACTTTCTCGCCAGCGTCGTTCATGTGCGCAACTTCCGCATCAATCAACGGCGCCCGGTGTCGCACCCGAACCTGATAGGCGCCGTCTTTTGGCGGCTGGCCAATCCAGTGAACGTCAGCCAGTGTCAACTCTTTACGCCAGAGATTTTCATTATCAATTGAGCGCGACACGTAAACTTCGTTCTTCGCCATATCCTTGCCAACAACATAATACGGCAAGCCGCCACCAATATTTAGACCATGCCGCTGCCCCAAAGTGTAAAATATCGCCCCATCGTGCCGACCAACAACCACACCTGTTTGCTGATCGATGATATCGCCCGGACTCGTCTCGACATATTCTGACAAAAACTCGCGAATCCCCACTTGCCCGACGAAGCAAATCCCCATCGATTCCTTTTTACTAGCCGTCCACAAGCCCCGCTCTTTGGCCATCTCGCGCACCTCAGCCTTGGTAAAATCACCCAGCGGGAACATGGTCTTTGCGAGTGCCTCCGACGTCACCCGGTAGAGGAAATAGGTTTGGTCTTTATTGTCATCACGAGCTTGCAGCAAGCGCCCCTCGTTCGTCCTAGCATAATGCCCCGTCGCAATATACTCCGCACCCGCTGCCAACGCCGCCTCCAAAAACAACTTAAACTTCACCTCTTGATTGCACATCACATCAGGATTTGGCGTGCGACCCGCTTGATATTCGCGAATCATATAGTCAACGACATTTTGCTTGTACTCTTTTTGAAAATCGAACACCTGAAAATCGATCCCCAGCCCCACCGCCACGCGCTTGGCATCAGCCACATCTTCTGCCCACGGACAATGCATGCCTGGCAGATCTTCCGACCAGTTTTTCATATACACGCCAGTCACCTCGTGGCCTTGCTCAACCAATAGCGCTGCCGCTACCGACGAATCAACGCCGCCCGACATACCGACGAACACCCGAGCCATCAGCGTGTTCCTCCAATGGTAAACAAGCCAATTTTGATCAATTCACCAACTGCCAACCACCAACCCCACGGCGTCAGCCACCACAAATCACCCCAATGTTTATCACGACTGACTGGGTGTGACAGTACTTCCACCCCAGGCACCTGCGCCGCAAACTCAGACCGAGCTCGTTGCATATGATAACCACTAGTCACCAAAATGATACGCTTCATTTTGCGAGCAGTGATGACTGATTTTACTTCAACTGCATTTTGTTTTGTCGTCTCAGAATGATCTTCGATGATGATATTTTTATCTGGCACACCCTGCGACAATGCACGACGTTTCATAGCCTCAGCATTGGACAAGCCCGTCTTATCAGCTGCCGCACCCGACATGATGAGTAGCGACGACCATTTCTGCTTATACAAACGAATTGCTTCGTCAGTCCGCGCATCAGTGTCTCCACCGGAAACCGCTACGATGGCATCAGCCGTGGCGCACTCACCAGAGCCAGGGCTAGGACACTTTGCCAAATCGTCTGGCGCTAGATACATTGTCAAGCCAATGATAATCACCACCACAACAACAGCCAGTCCAATCAATCGATGAATCATTTCATCCTCTCCTGCTCTTTTCGCACTGATTGGATGATCAGTTCAGCCGCTCGGATAACCGCTGCTTCATCATTCGACCTTCCGAGGGTGATGCGTAAACTGCCATCAATATCTGAGTCACTCAGACCGATAGCCGATAGCACATGCGAACGCATGCCAGAGTTAGCAGCACATGCACTACCTGTCGCTACCATCACGCCATGCATTTCCAACAAAAACACCAATCGTTCAGCATCCAAGCCCGGAAAAGAAATATTCAAAAAATTCGCCAACGACTTTTTGCGATCAGACGAAATGATCATTTCCGGTAGTTCAGCCTTGAGTCTCTGAATCATACCATCACGTAATCCCTGTAGCCGCTTGACTTCAGCTTTGCGCCGTTTGGCAGCCAGCTCCAAAGCCTCAGCAAAACCAACCACCCCAGCAACATTTTCCGTGCCACTGCGAAGACCCAGCTCCTGTCCACCCCCGACAATGGTTGGTGCAATATGTACACCCGGACGCACCCACAGCAGGCCGACTTGTTTTGGTCCGTAAACTTTTGCCGCACTGAGCGTCAGCAAATCAACGCCCAATCGTTTCACTTTTACGTCCAACAACGCTGCCGCCTGAGATGCATCAGTATGGAAGTATAGCGGTGTCTCCTCGCCAGCAGACCGACGCCGCTCCCGCTCTGTTTGAATGACGCGAGCAATCTCTTCAATTGGTTGCACATAGCCCAGCTCATGGTTTGCCAGAGCGATTGATACAAAACCAACGTCTGGAGTGAGAACCTGTTTCACTGCTTCTGGAGTAATTCTTCCTTTACGATCCGGCCGAATCAGCACTGGTTCTCGGTGGCGGCCAGCAGCCGACAAAACTGATGCATGTTCGATGATCGCAACTGCGCACGTTGTCTGCTGCGCTGCCTGAAACGCCAAATTAACCGACTCCGTGGCGCCAGCTGTCATCACCAATTCATCCGCAACAACACCCAGAGCTTGGGCAATGCGCACTTTGGCGGCTTGATAGTCACGCTTCACTGCAACACCAGCAGCATACGGGCTGGATGGATTGAAAAATTTCTCAGAAAAATAGGGCTGCATCACCTCAACCACCAACGGGTCCATCGGCGTTGCCGCCGCATGATCAAGATATATCAAATTATCATTCACTGTTATCTATTATACCATCTGTAAAGGTTTGCCGGTGTCTGGATCTTGTTTATACAATTTGCGCGAAACACGCTCATAATACTCTTTCACCGCCAAGACAAAGTTGTGTAATTCCTCGCCTTCCAGGTAGCTGTACTGATAGTTTGGCTGAACCTTCAACACGCCCTTTTCCTGGATCTCATATTTGGTTGTCAATTCTTTCACTTTGCCGTCAGCATCAACCACTTCTTCGTACCAAATCCACGTTTTCTCATCCAAGTTGAAAAATTCTCGGCGCTGCACATGCTCGGGCTTGTCACCAAAAATCGTTGCACCGATTTGACTCTCCATCTGGATCAATTGCCGCTCGGTCAGCGGTTTAGCCGGTCGGTCTTTGCGGCGAACTCGCATCAATGGCTTGACTGATTCGTCTGCAAAAACGAGGCTTGCAGCTTTTTTAAGAATCTTACTCATATACCAGACCTCCTTATGCCGCTAATTCAAAATCGGGCTTAGTTATAGCATCACTCTGTCGCATTTCAGCCAGGCGCTTACCGATATCGCTTGAATATCGCACTGCTTCGACGGGGTCTTTGGGATGTTTAGGAAATTCAATCAATAATACACGTGGAGCTTCCGTCGATTTGGCTAAGCTTGATGCTTCACTTTCACCGGTACTGCCACGTATGGCAGCACTTGATAGTGAACGAGTGTCGGCATTTTGATGCGTAGCAAGCTCGTCAGCAGTTTGATGCGTAGCAAGCTTGTCAGCACGACCGACAGGAGTAGTCTCAAAATTCAGCGTCTTTGCCTCTTTTGAGATAGCTTCCAACGCCGCATTAACTTCTTTGTCGTACGTACCCGTATTGTTTTCTCGCATATTTCTCCACTATTACAAGCCAAAAAGTGTTACCGTGTTATCGGTCGCTACTTTTTCAAAGTCGTGAAGCGCTAGCTTGCGCTCCGCCGCCCAATACTTCGCCACCAACTCCACATATTCTGGCTTATTCATCTTACCACGAAATGGCTTTGGTGTCAAGAACGGTGCATCAGTTTCTAATAACAATCGCTCCAGTGGGATGGAGGCGAATAATTCTCGCTGTGTTTGGTCTTTAGTAAACGTGCTAATGCCGTTCAAACCAACGTATAATCCGCGAGCAAATCCCTTCTCTAAATTGGCGCGGGTATCGGTAAAACTATGTAGTACACCGCGCAGACCACGAAAATTATCAAAAATCGGCCAAAAATCATCCCACACCGACGGCTGGTCGGGCGCGCCATCGCGAATATGAAAACTAACCGGCAGATCATAATCCACCGCCAGCTGCAGCTGCGCCTCCAGTGCCTGAATTTGCACCTCGCGCGGGCTGTGATTGTAATAATAATCAAGGCCAATCTCACCAATCGCCACAATCGGCGAATTCTCCGTCCTATTTTTTAGCAGCCGCTCTATCTCGCCCCAACCGTCCTTGCTGTCGTGCGGATGAACGCCAACCGCCGCCCACACACAGTCGTGGTTTGCGGCAAACTCTACTGCCTGTCGACTACTGCGTTCATCGGTGCCAATACAGATCATGCCGATGCCCGCTGCGATTGACTGCTGGTATAATCCCTCACGACTATCCGTGAAGAACTCAGTGTCGTGCACATGGCAATGCGAATCGATCAAACGCAAATCTGTCGCCGTGTGATGCTCCGCTGCTAAATTCATGGTTATTTTCCCTGGGTTTCTGCTCTTGGCGCCCGTGGATCAGCTGTGTGCAAATATTTACGCGGGAACAGTGGCGTTAATTGTGACGGGACAACACCGCTAGCGAACATCTCGTGAATTTTCTCGGCAGTCTGCGGCATAAATGGTCGTAGCATATCAGACACTTGCAGCAACGTACCACAAGCATACGCCAAAATCTCGCCCAAATGTGCTTCCGCTTCTGGGTCCTTAGTGCGCTTTTTGGCAACCTGCCACGGCTGGACACGCTCAATGTACTGATTTAGCGCACGGATAATTTGCCAAATTTCATCCATGGCTTGGTTGAAAGCAAAGCTCTCCATGAAATGGCGGTATGGACCCATGTCGTGTTCGGCCTGCGGCGCGTCACCGATGACGCCGGCTTGGTACGACTGCACCATCTTTGCTACTCGCTGCACCAAATTACCGAGATCATTACCCAGCTCGCCGTTATAGGCCGCTTCAAATTTCTCCCAAGTAAAATCACCGTCGTCCTGAGTTGGTACGTGACGCAGGAAATAATAGCGAAAGGCCTCGACACCGTAGTGCGGGATGATATCAGCTGGACCGACACCATTACCGAGGCTCTTACTCATCTTGGCGCCGCCAACGTTGATGAACCCGTGTACCAACAGTACTTTCGGCAGCGGCAAATCCAGCGCCATCAACATCGCCGGCCAAATCCCAGCGTGGAAGCGAAGGATATCCTTGCCAATCACCTGCACATTTGCTGGCCAAAACGCCTGCCATTCCTCTGAACGGTCAGGATAGCCGATGACCGTTATGTAATTACTCAGCGCATCCAGCCAGACATACATCACCTGCGTGTCATCGCCTGGCACTGGCACACCCCAGCTCAAATTCTTTCGTGGGCGCGAAATTGACACGTCTTTCAGGCCATCTTTCATCAATTCCAAAAACTCTTTTTTACGAAATTCAGGCACAATTTTCATCTTGTTTGATTCAATGGCCTGGCGAATATTCTCCGAAAAGGCACTGGTTTTGAAATAATAGTTTTCCTCGCTCAACCGCTGGTACGGTGACTGGTGGTCGGGACAAATGCCGTTATTTTCAGCCGCTTCTTTGTCAGTGACGAACGCCTCGCAACCTTGGCAGTACCAGCCCTCATACGTGCTTTTGTAGATATAGCCAGCCGCAGCCAGCTTCTGCCAAATATACTGTACCGCGCCAACGTGATGCGGGTCAGTCGTACGGATAAAATCCGTCGCCGAAATATTCAACTCAGCGATCATGTTCTGGAAATTGCCATGCATTTGATCAACATAGGCTTGCGGCGTCTGGTTTTGACTGGCAGCCTTGGCAGCAATCTTATTGCCGTGTTCATCCACGCCTGTCTGAAAACGCACCTCGCGGCCATTCTGCCGCTGATACCGCGTCCATACATCCGCTAGCATATAGTCCATGGCGTGCCCAATGTGCGGCAAACCGTTGACATAAGGAATAGCGGTAGTGATGTAGGCATGTTGTTTAGTCATGCTACTCATTGTATCATTATCTGGAATAATTTTCACCGATATGCGTTTGCCGAAGGCTCACCCACGCATCATTGCTACCACCACAATTCGTCCCGCCGTATCGCCCGATGAGTGTGAAAAATAATTTGGATCATCTGCCGTGTCGATTGACGACATGACAATATTGTCAGCCGGAACGCCCACCTGGATGGCCAGCGAACGATTGAACCCTTGCATGTCTAGATATATTCCGTCAGCTGTTTGATGGTAGAAATTGCGCCAATTGATGTCATCTGCATGATTAAAATAATCCATACGATAATTTTTCTGCGTGATGCTTGGCGACATCCAAATTTGTAACTCTTTTGCCTGGCTGCCGCGCTCGACAAAATACCGAACTGCCCGAGACATTAACTGCGCAACCGTTGAATGTCGACCCAGGTGCGCCAACATCAGCGCCCGACGCTTTGGATCGTATATAACAGTGGCGATACAGTCCGCCACTGGTAAAAATAAACCGATGCCAACCGCTTCGGTATAGAGCGCGTCAGCAAAAATCCCCTCGTTGTTATGTCGGGTCGTGTCAGCTTCAGTAACTTCGGCGATGGTATCAAACGTCTGTGCTTGGTCATATGAAATCACGTGATAGACAACGTCGCCATAGGTAATATCAATCTGATCGCAAAACCGCCGCCGATTCTCCAGTACCTCAGTTACGTGGCGACCGCGAATACGATTGAGCATGGTACCGTCATCTTTCGACGAGACCGCAACCAATAGATCAGACGGAAAACACGTCGGCTGATCTGCCACAATCATCGCGCCCGCCATTCTTTGAGCAGCCGCCGCCAATCATCAATCGACAAATCTTCGGCACGAGCATCAGGTGAAATGTCAGACTTTTTTAGCAGCTGTTCGGCGCTAGCTTTACTGATGCCCAGTCCACCACTCAAGCTAGAGCGCAGTTTTTTACGTTTTGCGGAAAAACCAGCTTTGACAACACGGAAAAAATCTTTGTGGTCTTCAGGGGCGACTAGCGGTTCGGTGCGAGTTCTCAATACCACCACCTGCGAATCAACTTTTGGCGGTGGCGTAAAAAATTGCCGCGGTACTTCAATATCGAGTTCTGCCTCAGCAAATAGCTGCGCGCTAACCGCCAAAATACTCATCCTGCCAGGCTTCGCTGCGATACGCTCGGCGACTTCTTTTTGTACCAGCAGCACCGCCAAACTCGGTTTATTCTCCGCCGTCATCAACTTTTCAACAATTTTACTGGTGATATAATATGGCACATTGGCGACTACTTTATAGTCCTTCGGCAGCTGATTTAGATCAAATTGCAAAATATCTTCGTTAATCACGTCCAGGTTTTTACCAGGAAACTGCCCCGGCAATTTACGCGCCAAATCCGCGTCAAATTCTACCGCTACCACACGCTGAGCTCGTGCCAACAACCGGCTGGTCAAGGTGCCGAGCCCCGGCCCAATCTCCAAAACCACATCATCTTCACCAAGTTCGGCCGCCTCGGCAATCTCTGCCAATATTTCCGGATCTCGCAGCCAATGCTGGCCTAATTCTTTTTTCGGTCCGCGAGCTGACGCCATCTAACGCCCATCTCCGTTCGTCCAATCAGTCGCTAGGTCAAACCCATGCGGATGCCGAGCCGCAAAACCGCCAGTGTCATACACCTTGCCAGGACCCATGCTGGTTTCCACCACCGAACAGCGTGGATAATTACCATAATTTGCCGCTACTAAAATATAGCCATCTTTATCGACTTTGGCACCGTCGGCTCGCACCGTGTAGCCACCGCCACCGCACGCATTGATGACAACATTCATCGGCAGGTCATAGTAGGTTTCGCGGTGTGATATGCCGCGTGAGTCGGTAAACTGCTGGGCGCTTTTGGCTTTGGTCAAGGCATTCGGCAGCCTGGCACCAACAATCTCTATCTGTGCCACAGGCTGGTTGGTAATTTGTTCAGCAACTTTATTTTTCGCAACTTCCGTGCCGTCACCTTTTACCTTCACGCTATGCGTTACTTGCTTAGAACCGACAGCACCCGCCTGCTGTACCTGCTTAAAACCAACGGCGTGTGCGTAACTTTTTGCTGACTGTACCTCAAACTGAACTGGCTCTTCCGTGATGACGGTATATTCATGAATTGCTTCTCTTTCAGTAGCTTGGGCGAGTTTTCTCTGGACTGACGATGCCACCAGAACAATAGTCAACGCTGTTGCGGCCATTAGCCCTGTTATCGTCACTGCTACTTTTGGAGTTCTCAGTAAAAACCAATACCGCTTCATGTAATTCCTAAAGGCTACCTGATATTACCGGTAGATGTCTTGTAGACCCATTCTTACCTTACAGCTTGGCCATGGCTGCCAACCACGAGCTTTGTATGTCTGCCATGCTTTTTCGTCTTGCACTGATGGCGGCGCCTCAGAGGCTACCGAATAGCCACCAAAGCCTCCCCATGTGCGCTTGTCAAATTGATAGGCGCCATAATAGCCGTTTCCGGTGTTTGATGTATAACTTCCTTCACAGCTTCTCAACCGTGCCAAAGCCTCAGAAAAACTACCAGAAAAGGTGTTGGCACTCTTGGCGCCCACTATCTCAACTCGCTTCTTTGGCTCAACGGTCGTAACACTGGCGATGATACGGCGTGAAATTTCCTGCCCATTTCTCATCTCAATCTCATAGGTAACGTTCTTTTTACCTGGTGCACCAGCTTCCTTGACCTGCTTGAAGCCAGTTTCTCGGTTGGCATCTTTGACCTGTTCAACAGGGGCGGCAATCTCTTCTTCAACAGTAACCGTCTGCTTACCATTACGCCAAACACTCAAATGCATGCCAGCAGTGATGGGTGTTGACTCAGGAACGGACAAGCCATCATCTTTACCCAAAGTCACATTTTTCTCGCGTAATAGGTCCCCAACCGTGCGAGCCATCGTTCTCACCTCTGTAGTTTTACCATAAAGCGTCAATTGTAGTGGCGTAGCTCGGTAAATTTTCAAAATAACATCAGCGCCGTCTAGCAAAAAGTCACTTGGTGGTTCAATGGTTGTCTTATCTTCAGGGTAAATGGTCACACCTGCGGCTTGCGCTATCAATGGCGTGGTCTGCTGAGCGGTCACCACACGAACTCGATGTGTGCCGTCCGCTACTGTTACTGGCCGCGCACGATAGATATTAACGTTATATTTCGTGGACACCAACTGAGTGTCAAGGCTCGGTTCAACGACATCATGCTTTTCATCAACCGAAATATCGGCCGCTTTCAAGGCTTCTTTAACGGTCCCGACAGTAGTGACAATGGATCGTTCTTGACCCCGGTCATGAATCGTTACTACCTTTTCGCCATTTGGAGCAGCCGTATGTGACTCTTGGACCTGATCCCGAGCCAAAGCATTGTCAACAAGCTTCACGCTCGCAATTCCAAAGACAGCAATCGCTACGACTATCATCATTCGAGCTGTATTGTGGTGAATTTTCAGTCCAAATTTCATACTCATAGCGAAAAACGCTCTATTCATTATAGCAGAACTCGCTCATATTAGCAACCGACTAGCACTTTTCTAATCGAGCAAACTCAACATTCAACTTCTTGGTTTTGCCATTTTCAAAGGCCACTACTACCGCCAAACCATCAACTTCCATGATCTCACCAACACCAAATTGTGGACTGCGCACCCTGTCGCCAACATCCAGACCGATTTCATCACTGTAAAATTCAGGTTCGGGAACAAAGCTCGACGAAGCAGGCTTGTCCAATCCACCGCTCAAAATTCCCATCTCATCCAAAAAGCGTGACGGCAGGTTGTAGGCTATTTGTCCAAATTGCGTCCTGGAACTGGCGCAAGTGATAAATAATTCCTGGCGAGCACGAGTGATGCCGACATAACAAAGTCGCCGCTCTTCTTCGACGTCCTCAGCTTTACCGCCGTCGAACACGCGGGAGTGCGGTAATATCCCCTCTTCCAGGCCAGTCAGAAATACCACCGGAAACTCCAAACCTTTCGCGGCGTGCAACGTCATCAGGGTGATTTGCTCTTGTGCTTGATCATCGCTAGCAGACATCAGCGCCATCTCTTCCAAAAACGTCGGTACGTCAACATAGGCTTTAGCCTCAGCCACCAGGACGCCCAGGTTTTCCATTTTTTCTTCTGATTGCACGCTGCCATCATTGATGAAGGTGCCGTAGCCCGTCTGGTCAATAATTTTTTCAATCACGTCAGCTGGCGCCTCGTCAATCGACTTTTGCAAATCACTGAGCAGCATCCCCAACTCGTGCAGCGAATGCCTAGCACGTGGCGTTAGCCCATGTGCCTCATTGACCGCCAATAGCCCGTCAATGACAGTCGCCCCTTGCTCATCATTCCACGCCAAAAATTTAGCCACACTCACCGCGCCAATACCTCGTTTTGGCACATTAACGATGCGTGAAAAACTCATCCTATCACTTGGCTGATAGAGTAGCCGCAAATACGCCAAAACATCTTTGACGACCGCTCGATCCAAAAATCGCAATCCGCCCACAATTTTGTACGGCAAATAGTTTTGGCGCAGCGCCCGCTCAATTGCGTAACTTTGGGCATTGGTCCGATACAACACAGCGATGTCATCTGGTGAGCGTCCGATACTCAATTGACGACGAATCTCATTGGCAATCACCTGAGCTTCTTCGGCTTCAGAGTACAGCTGCCACAGCTGCGGCTCCGCACCATCGCCACTGTTGGTCCATAGATTTTTGTCAGTCCGATTGACGTTATGCTGGATGAGGTTATTTGCCAGATGTAAAATTGAGCCAGTCGAACGATAATTTTGTTCCAGTTTGATGACTACCGCCCCAGGAAAATCCCGTTCAAAATTGAGGATATTGGTATAGTCAGCGCCACGAAAACTATAGATCGATTGCGCGTCATCACCAACCACTGACAGATTGCGCTCTGGTCCGACCAATAATTTAATCAACGTGTACTGCACCGTGTTGGTGTCTTGATACTCGTCGATCAGGATGTGCTGAAATTGCTGCTGCCATTTTTGGCGAATGTCAGGATGCGTCTTGAACAATCCAACAACCTTCAGTAGCAAATCATCAAAATCAAGCGCTGCTGCCTGGCGAAGCGCCTTCTCATACGCCTGAAATAGCGCGGCAATGCGCTGCTGCACAGGGCTTGACGCTGATGCCGCATACGCCTCCGGATCTATCATGTCATTTTTAGCGTGAGAGATGGCGGACAATACCGAACGCGGCTTGATGTCACGGTCGGTCATATTGTGCGTTTTCATAATTTGCTTGATCAAGCTCAATTGGTCATCTGTGTCATAAATCACAAATCGCTTATCCAGCCCCAAAGCCATCCCATCCATGCGCAATATACGCACACAGATACTATGAAATGTTCCCATCCACGGCATAAATCGCCGGTCGTCTGGATTTTCGTGCAACAACACGGCTAGTCGCTGCCTCATCTCTTTGGCAGCCTTGTTCGTAAACGTCACTGCCAAAATACGGCTTGGCCAAACATTCTTCTGCGACACCAGGTACGCTATGCGGTGCGTCAATGTCTTCGTTTTGCCACTACCAGCACCAGCCAAAATCAACAATGGCCCAGATTCATGCTCAACTGCCCGGAGTTGCTCTGGATTCAGTTCCGTCAATATATCCATTGTACTATTGTACCAGCAAGAAGTAATATGCGGCAGCTCCGCCACCCGCACCCAGCAGCAACAAGATCAAAATGATGATAAAGCTCATCACTCCAGATGGTTTCTTCTCTTCAATAGGCTGTGGTTGAGCTGCAGCCGCTTCAAACATTGGAGCAGGCTCTGGTGTTGATGACTCCGCTGGCTCATTTGCGTTCATTGCCACTGCTGCCTGTTGATTAAATACTGGTGTTGGCTGAGAAGCACTCTCACTGTCTCCATCCGCCGCAGGCTGACCATTCTCTACATTATCCTCTTCAGGCATGTCCGTCTCAGCAGTGCTAGGTTCATTGGTCAATGAGTCTAGCTCAGCAACCGTAGCGGCCACTTCTGGTGTTTGCTCTTCTTTAGAGGCGTCAGCATCGCCGTCAGCCAATTCGCTCTTAATCCCCATCTCCAGAGCCATGAGCTCTCGATCGAGGTCAGAATTCATGCCAACTGACTCTTCAGCTGCTACCTCTGAGCTTGGCTCAAGGCTCAGCCGTGGCTTACCACCAAGGTCATTTTTCTCTGGCGCTGGACGCGCATCATCCGTCGCTTCAGTACCCATCAAGTCTGGGCTGACCATGGAGACTTCGCTATTCTCATCAGAAGTATTACCGGCACCATATGAGCCCAATGGACGCTTTTCGATGGTCGCACTAGCGTTATTCACAAACGGCGAAGCTAATGATGACGTTGCTGATTGCTCTGACGGTGCTTCAGTAAAGCTCGACGTATCCGCTGGCTGCTCAGTTGATGACAATGATTGAGAAATAGTATTCGCTAACTCTGTGGTGTCTAAGGTCGGCGCTGCTGCCTCAGTTGGCGTGTTGCTTGATACTGACTCGTGACCGCCAGACATATCCATGCGTGGTGCCCGCACTGGGTTAACCATTGGATCAGCCACCACTGTGTTGGTACGAGCTGCTGCCGATGCTGGACGCGTGCTCATAGCAGCTGCACTCATTGACGATGGCGCTACCACGTCCATGACACGACCAGTGTGCCGTGGAGTGACTGGTGGAACAAACACTGGTTTCTCCGTCTTGTCTTCAGCTTCGGGCGCTGGGGTTTCATCAACAGCCTGATCTGTCACAGCTGCCTCTGATGGCTCCGACTGAGCTAGCTCTTCTACGACAGACTCTGGCTGGGTGTTGGTAGCTTCAGGACTGTGAGTAGCTTCTGATTCAGGTGTGATCTCAGGCTTCACTTCAGGCACAACCTCAGGCCTTGCCTCAGGCGCAATGAAAACGTGGCCAGATATTGACGCTGGCGCCGTCGGTTCTTCAGCTGGCGCTAGCTCTTTAGGCTCATTACTCTCAGATATAGGCTTAATCTCAGTTTTCTCGACCTCAGCCATAGGAGCAGTCTCAGCCGTCTGGCTGTCAGCTACCGAAGCTGTTTCAGGTTTTTTATCATCAGCCACGGAAGCTATTTCGGTCTTTTTGTCATCAGCCGCTGGACTATCTGAAGCACGGTCGCTGTCCTGCTGGCGCTGATTCATCAGTGAATTCACCGCCCTGTCCAGTTCCTCAAAGTCAATATCTGTCATTTCCCCTCCCGATTGCTGTTATGTGCTTTTTCTATAATATCGATAAATTGATAGGCGTCCAAACTAGCACCACCGATCAACAAACCATCGATTCCATCAATACGCAAATAATCACTTGCCTTTTCAACCGTTATGCTACCGCCGTACAAGATTCTCACCTCAGTTGCAGCTTTTTTGCCAAATAGCTGCTGAATTTGACGACGAATCGTTCTAATGGCTCGTCGCACGTCAGCTGGATTAGCACTTTCTCCGGTACCAATTGCCCAAACTGGCTCATAGGCGATCACGATGCGGTCAAACTCATCAGCTGTCACATTCGCCAAACCGCTCAGCAGCTGATCGTGCAGCGCATCAGCTGTCTCACCAAGGGTTTTTTCTTGTAGCGTTTCGCCAATACACAGGATTGGTTGCAAATGATTACGCAGCGCGGCTTGAACTTTCAATCTGATGTCGCGGTCACGCTCCTGGAAAACATAGCGCCGCTCCGAATGTCCAACAATGACATAATCAACCAGCCCGCGCAGATGAGCCGCTGGCACTTCGCCAGTATAATTACCATAGTCACGCCAGTAACAATTCTGAGCCGCCAGTTTGATGAGTCGGCGATTTACTTGTAGACTCAGGCTCTGAAGCGTCAAAATCGTTGGCGCGACTACCGTTTCTACATCACGATGCGACGAAATCATCTTCATCAACTTATGCAGATAAAGACTTGCTTCTTGCATAGCTAGGTGCATTTTCCAGTTGCCAACGATTAACTTCTTGCCCATATATTCCCCTTATGCTTTTTAGTGTACCATTCCAAGCCCATATGCGTCTAGTAAACTCTCGATTCCTGGCAGTTTTTTTCCAGCCATCAACGCCAAACTAGCCCCACCACCTGTGGAAACATGACTAAACGCTGCGCCGTCATGACCATCCCATTTCAGTACAAAATCAGCCGTATCACCACCGCCGACTACTGAAAGCGCTTGCTTGTTTTGGGCAATCGCTAAGCTGAGACGAGCAGAGCCAATGGCAAAAGTCGATTTCTCAGCCAAACCAACTGGACCATTCCAGATGATCGTTCCCGCGTGTGCTAGCACTGCAGTATAGCGTTCAATGGTTTGCATACCTATGTCGAGCGCCATGTCAGTGGCGCCAACATGCGTCACGCTAACTTCACGCCGCTCTTGACTATCAGGATGTTCAGCCACCGCAACATCAGTTGGCAGCAACAGAAATTCATCCACATGTTCACGACCAACTTTTTGCTCCACCGCTTGATAAATCTGATGGATGACATCGTGCTGACCTGGCTCAACGCGGCTCTTACCCAGACTCAATCCTTTATATTCCAAAAAGGTATTTGCCATGGCACCGCCGATCAAGATCTGATCAGCCTTGTTGATAAACTCATAAATCATACCAATTTTGTCAGAAACTTTGGCACCGCCGACGATGGCGACTAGCGGCCGCTTGGGACTAAGCATGGCGCGAGTAATGGCGTCATATTCAGCACGAACCAAATCACCCGCCACCCCAGGAATGTACATGGTAATTTCATGTGTACTGGCGTGTTTTCGGTGCACCACTGCAAAGCCGTCTTGCACAAAATAATCAGCTTGGCTGGCCCGAGCAATTGAGCGCGCAAACTGCGTGTCGTCAGCTTCTTCTTCAGGATAAAATCGCAAATTTTCCAACAAGATGATTGCGCCAGAAGATCGCCGCACTGTTTGACGAACTTTATCACCCACACAATCATCAACAAATTTCACTGGATACTGCAGCAACTCTGACAAGCGCACAGCGACTGGTGCTAAACTATATTTTTCGTCTCGACCTTGTGGACGACCCAAGTGACTGATCAGCACAATTTTACAATGCTGCGACAACAGATATTTCAAGGTGGGCAAACTGGCACGAATTCGTAAATCATCAGAAATCTCGCCATTTTCAAGCAATGGCACATTGTAGTCAACGCGCACCAACACTGTTTTATGGCGCAAGTCAACGTCATGAATAGTCTGTTTGAAAAATCGTTTACCCACCCTTTGATATCCTATGTACTAATTGGTTACTCCAATGTCAAAACGCGTATTGTATCAGTTTTGCCAGCACCAGGACGGTGGCCATTGACCAATACCAATGTTGCTACGCCGTCACCAAAGTAGCCTTCATTTTTCAAATCACGTGCCAACTCAATGCCATGACAGCTCTCTGGTGGACGCATGTATACACGAGTGGCGTAGTTCAGCGCCAACTTCTGAGCTGTTTTGCAGTTGTCCGTCAAGCTGATGATCGGCATATTTGGACGAAATGCGCCAATATTGACCGCTGTGGCGCCCGTGTCGGTCTCTGCCACGATAGCATCTGCGTTGAGGTCGCGCGCCAAACGAGCAGCCGTGTAGCTGATGACGGCGTCATTTTTCTGGCGAGACTCGCTCTTCGCCACTGGCATGACGTCACTGTGTTCCTGAGTGTAGAGAATGGTTTTTCGCATTGACTCAACCGCTTCAATTGGGTATTTACCATTGGCGGTCTCATCAGACAACATCACCACGTCAGCGCCCTGAATGACAGCGTTCGCCACGTCGCTTACTTCAGCACGGCTTGGCTCAGGATTGTCAACCATACTACCCATCATCTGAGTTGCCACGATCACCATCTTACCGTGCTTACGACACAACGTGATAACCCGGCGCTGCACAACTGGCACAATCTCAGCACCGGCTTCCACCGCCAAGTCTCCTCGCGCCACCATGACACCATCGCTCAACTGCACGATTTTTTCCAGGTTTTCTGGAGAGATGGCAGATTTTGTCTCAATCTTGGCGATGATCTGCGCCTCAGAACCAAACGTCAGCAAACGCTGCCGCAAATCAACAATGTCAGATGCTGACTGCACAAAGCTCAAAGAAACATAATCAAAGTCTCGGCTAGCCCCCCACTCAATATCCTCTAGGTCTTTCTGGGTCAAAATATCACCGCCAAAATCAGTGTCAGGCAAATTCAAACCTTTTCGGCTCATCAAAAAGCCGTCATTCTGAATCTCAACCTTGATGGCAGTTTCGCTGACGATCTCACGAACGATTGAACGAATTTTACCGTCAAACATGTACAGCGGCTCGCCAACTTTCATCTTACTGGCCAAGTTGTACTGCACTGGAAGATTGAAACTTCCGTCATGCTCAGCAATTTCCGAATCCAGCACCAACATATCACCAGTCTTCACTTCCAACATGTTGTCTTTCAGAATACCCAAACGAATCTTTGGACCCTGTAAGTCTTGCAAAATTGCAACTGGCTTGTCTTGCTCACGGCTGGCGGTACGAATCCACTCAATCTGCTGCGTGCGCTCTTCGTAGCTACCGTGGCTAAAGTTTAGGCGAAAGCCATTGGCGCCAGCGGCCATCAGCTCCGATACTTTTTCCTGGCTCATGGTTGCAGGACCAATTGTTGCCAAAATCTTGGTACGTTTAAAAATAGGTTTACTCATTTTTAAAATTATATCACGAAATAACAGTGATGGAAAATGGTTGTGTTATCTGAGGTCTGATATCATTTAGTCAAGCTTTTATGTTGTCGTCCAGAGTTAATCCAGCATCAGATTCTTTAAAGTCAACATAAGCTAATGCTGACAAACTTAAGTACTCAATGGTTTTTACCATCTATCGCCCTCCTCTACTGGCATATTTTTTGACGTATCAATACAACCTTTTATCTCATTAATTGATGACAACTTATCTCTATTACAATATTCTCTTGAAATAAGCTTGCCATTCTTCGATAAGTATATATTTACAGATATATCTTTAGGGCTCACTCCCACGTTTTTCGCATGCTCCATCATCTCGTGTATGCCACTAGCAAAACGACTCTCGTCTTTAATGTCACCATCATACTTAAAATTTAATCCATAAGCTAAATTGCCACGCTGCCCGACTTTATTTTCAGCCAAAAACACCTCCTCAAAAGTTGGTTTTTTCAGAGTGAAAGTACGCTCTACGTCTGGATCTATTACGCCTAGTCTAACTTTGACATCAACGGGCATGTCTTTAAATATTTCTCTAACTTTGGGTTGAATTTTGGCAGTTTGTTCTTTTTGCCAAGTTCTTACTACATAGTCGTCGCTGTACTTCGTCTGGTTATCCACCCGAGAAATATGTATCTTTATACTTTTATCTGATTTAGGGTAGGCGTTCGCAGACCATACGCAAGAGATACCAAAAGCACCGCCATCGCAACTAGGTTTTTCTACATCAAAATCTTGATTGTATTTGTTTTTTAGATAGCTAGTTATATTAGCCTGCTCGGTCGTATCACTAACCGAACGTTTATTAATTTCTCTATCTACTATAATTCCACCTACGATATACACTACCGTCATTATCACAACTATCGACGACAGAATAATTAAAATAACTCGCCGGGCTTTTTTATTATTTATGCGTGATTTGTTAGTCCTTTTGCTTTTACTCTTCGCCATACAATACAGCCTCTTATTGCTTAGTTATTTATGATTTTATTTAAACATAGGCATGATACAACATGCTAGTGGTCTTATCTGTAAAAGCAACTCTGAGGTTGGTAATTGCTTTGAAATTAGTATCAGATATTCTAGAGTGTTTAATCTCCCATCTTAACAATGCACGACTCTATATCGTCTTTACTGCCCAATTTATTTTTATTAAAAAATATTTCGCATCTTATTTTAGAGTTATTGTTCCTGTTTACGTCTACATCTACACTATACACACCCTCTTCTCTTAGTTTCTCTACAATCTTAAATATGTAAGAAGCCTTTTTGCTGTCGTTCGGAGCGTCTATTATTAATCTATACAGGAAGCCTTTGTCCTTGGTTTTATTGTCTTCATATTTAGATTGTTTATTCACAGAATCTACCAAATCTTCAGATAAGACAATTTCTGCCCGTGCACTATCTGCTTTATAGCCATTGCTATTAGCGTTAACTTCTTTGACAATAGATTCTAACTCCCTGCTGGCTTGGACTGACCAGATGGCGGCGATGTATTGGTCGCTACAGTCAGAGGGGTTCAAATAGCTGCAATCGATGTCAAATTTTAGTTTTGGGTTTGACACTAGGTATGCTTGCGACATCCATATACCGTTGACCCCAAAACCTCCGTGTTTATACTCGGGTCTTTCGACCTTAAAGTCTTCTTTATATTTATTGTTCAGATACTCAGACATCCCATTCTGGGCATTAGATATTTTATTTTCATTTTTGATATGTAAGACAATCGCTATGGCAACAATCAATATAACCAGGCTACAGAGGGCTATCAATAATTTGTATACTTTATGCTTCTTTGTCTTACTGACTTTCTTTGCCATCACCCCCTCCGGTTACTTTATAGATTATTTATTATTTTAGTTTAAGCACGACCCATACACAAGAGAGCGCTGCTATACAATCCTAGGTTATAGGCTGTGAAGTTTCACCTTCCAGGAGCAGATAGGGTTAGCCCCTTTCTTAAAGGCAGAGAGCTAAATATCTGATGAATCAAAACCTCAGAGGCTATTCAGCTGATTAATAGATCCGACTACTGAGGCAATACCCCATACTGTCCCATTCATATAAATTATTTCTTGATAGGCCTCAGGATCTCCTAAGTCGTAGCCACAATGCTGTAGTTCATATTTACCGTCGTATATCTTTCTGCCACATAAGTCTGGTTTGCCGATAAGCTCCTCGACCGTATCCCTATCCATGCCGATCTGGACGTCGCTCATCTTCTTATAGAACTCGTCCTTAGTTGACCAAGGCCTACTGTTAGTATCGGAGCTAGCATTAGTATCAGAGACAGTATTAGGGCGAGGAGTGTGCTGCTGTAGATATAGGATTGTTACGACTCCAGCGGTAAAGCATATAGCTACGTAAACTAGCACAATAGCCACAAGCTTAATTAACTTTTTATCTTTATAAGGATAACCGTTGTTTACCATAAGCTTATTCTATTACGTTATGCTGGACAGTTCAATCTACTTGAATATCTAGAAATAGTTGGAAGCTCACCAGGTTTTTTATTTACGCGCGTTTTTTCGTTCTTTTGCTTTTACTCTTCGCCGTGTAATACATATCTCAGGCTTTTGATGTCTTTACACGGTAAGGTACTCAGCGCTAAATATTGTTCTGGTGTTAAACTCATGTTGCTACAACCTCCCATCTCTTAAACATATTAACTATAGTGCTCTTATCCAAAGTCTTTAGTTTTTCAAGCGAGATAATTAAACCATGCTTTTCACGGCCATATTCTGCTGACTTATACGTAATGGTGGTATCTGTTTTTGCAGGCAGTTCACTAGTGAGTAGAAGTAGCTTATTAACCGCTGCCATTTTTTCTTGAGTAGATAGATCTCTATTACGCAACTCAGATATGATAATATCGTACGGTATTTGCTTACCGTATCGATCGGCCGCATCATTAAATAAAGGTACTTTGCCACTAATGCTAATGTCTCTCGTCTGTACACTCATTGAAGACTGAATGTCAATCTCATACTGCACTCTCTCGCCAAACACCTTATTAATTACGGGCTGAAGTCGTTTACGCTCCTCACTAGTCCACACGGCACCGGCATAACCATCGCTAACACCTGACGATGATGACATGACGGTAAAGCGAATGGTTTTATCATCTTTTGGATATGCAATAGCATCAAAATGCCCCTCAACCGCAAGACCACCGCCCTTATGTTCTGGCTTTTCGACCACAAATTCTTGCCTATACTTATTTTGCAGATATTCCTTCATTTCAGCCTGAGCATTAGCGACATCAAGCTGGAATTTAATATAAAAACCGCCGACAATCATTGCTACCAAGATTAGCGGCGTGGCGAATAGTAGTAATACTTTGCGTGGTTTGACTGCATTAGTCTTGCTCAATTTGGATTGTTTCTTAGACATAGGTAAGCTTCCCTATATACTGTTTATACTCACTTTCATTGTAACCTAACTACAAGCAATATACAACGAAAATATAGGCAGCCAAAGCTACCTATTTTTGATAATTCCTCTGTGGTGACCTTACCGGGAATCGAACCCGGATTGCCAGGATGAAAACCTGGTGTCCTAACCGTTAGACGATAAGGCCAACGTCACGAATTATAGCAAATTACCAGTCAGTTGTCTACAGGCGGCTGGCGCAATTTTCCGCTTCATTTCTCATTTGGCGTCGTTTCTTATATAATAATATCCATGGCAAAGCAAAAGAAGAAACGCAACAAAAAGTACACTGGCGTGGATGCCGCCACCAAACGGCCATCAATCACTCGCGTTAGTGCAGTCAACCGCTCACGGTTTGGGCAGTGGCGTCATGATCACCAACGACAACTCAGCATTGCGCGTACTGTCGCCATCATCATCGTTGCGCTCATCATCATTGTTTCGGGCGTCATGAGCTTATTCTGACGCCATCTACTTCACCGGCAGACGAAACCCAAAGGTACTGCCTTTACTCTCTTTTGATTCAAATACCATCTGACCGCCGTGCGCCAGGACAACCTTGCGCGCCAAAAACAGCCCGATTCCCGTACCGTCTGGGCGTTTTTTGCGAGCGTTTGAGCCACGGAAAAACTTACTGAACAAATTTGCTTTCTCCGCGTCAGGAACGCCGATACCAGTGTCTTTGACGGTAAACACCACATCGTCATCATCTCTGGTCAGTTTTACTTTGATGGTCGTGTCGGGTTTTGAGTAGTACAGTGCATTTTCAATCATATTCATCATCACCTGTCGCAATTTTTCACCATCCACCATGGGCTGCGGGATGTCTTTGTCGATGTCCACTGCTATTTTGACATGTCGCTGTTTGGACATGGTTTTTAGGAATGCAGCCTCGTCCTTGACTAGTTGCACCAAGTCAGTCGCTTGACGGTTGATGACGAATTTGCCCGTTTGCAGCCTGGATACACTCAAAAAGTCACCAATGAGCTGCACCATTCTTTCACTTGAGCCAAAAGCTTCGGTCAATACAGTGCGCTGCGTCGCGTTGATCGGCCCCAAGTCACCCTCTAACATCATATCCAAATAACCCTTGATGCTGGTCAGCGGGGTTCGCAGCTGGTGTGATGCCATAGAGATGAATTCGTCTTTGGCAGCGTCCAGTCGCTGCAGTTGGCGGTTGCTAATCCTGAGTTCCCTCGTTGCATCGATGATTTTCTGTTGCAACGTTTCGTTAAGCTGCCGTACTTCAGCCATGGCAAGTGAGTTTTTGACTGCCACCACCAATTCACCACTCATGGTTTCCAGGAGGGAAATATCTCGCCGCGTGTAGCGCTTGGCTCGCCTACCAAACAACACACAGCCAACACATTCGTGGTCCATGGCTAGCGGCAGGATGACTTCAATGTGGTACATCACCAAACTTTGCTGCAATGATTCATCCGCCAAATCTTTGACGAGCACCACTTCGTTGTAGCGATAATGCCGATGAATATGCTTTGTCAATCGTGCCACGTCAATCGCCGGAAGGACTCGTTTGCTGGTACTTTCTAGCCTGAACGTATCACCAATTTTCACTGCCAGTGTCACGGATTCTGCCTGAAATGACCGCCGCAAAAAGCATTTCATGCGCTTCAAAAATACGTCCAAATCAGTACTGCGTAGTAACAGCATGCCCATCTCAGCAAAAAATTCTTGCTTGCGCATGCGACTGGTTTTCAAAACATGAGTCGCTTTTTTCAGAGATTGCCCATAGTCCCTATCCATGCATATAAATATAAGCGATTTAGGCCTTCTCGTCCAGATATCTATGCTATAATGAGCCTATGAAGAAAATTGCCATTATCGAAGACGATCCAGCTATTAGCCAGATGTACCGCATGAAATTTGAGGCTGATGATTTTGATGTACGACTCGCAGCCGATGGCAAAGTGGGCGTCGAATTAGTTGAGAAATTTACCCCAGATATCATTTTGCTTGATTTACAAATGCCAGAAATGGACGGATTGACTGCCTTGAGAAAAATTCGTTCGCACACGTGGGGTGAAACTGTGCCAGTCATCGTCCTAACTAACCTGAGCGAAGAAGAAGCGCCCGATGAACTGCGAGATCTCAACATTCACAGTTACATCGTCAAAGCGAACTTGACACCACGCCAAGTGGTCAGCAAAGTCAAAGACGTTATCGGCTAGGCTGGCTAATTCTGTTTTTGCTGATTGGCAATCGCCAGGCAAGCATTGATCAAATTATCAAACAGCGCCGCCACCGTTAGCGGTCCAACGCCGCCTTTTTCGGGCGTAATCGACACGTCCTGCCGGTCACGCACTTCTTTGGCAACATCGCCAACTATTTTACCCTTGTCAGACGCAGTGCCGGCATCTACCACGATAGCACCAGGTTGCACCATGTCAGACGAAATAATACCGGGGCTACCCGTGGCGGTGACGATTACCTCAAAATCCACTAACTCTGCCAGATCATCCCCCATGTCGAAGACGACTGGTTCTAAACCAGACCGACGCCACATATCTACCAGTGGTGCGCCCACCAGTCGACCATGTCCAACCACAGCGATGCGCTTGTTTGACAGATCAATACCGTGGCCCGACAATAGCCAATTGATGGCCGTTGGCGTCGCCGCCTCAAACGACGAACGAGGATTCAGTCCATCAACGTCTTTTTCTGGCGCGACCGCAGCCAATATTTCGTCCGTCTGAGTTGGATCTTTCAACGGCAATTGGACGATGATCCCTTGCACATCTTCTCGCGCATTCAGCTGCTGAACCGTCTCCAACACATCTTCCACGTGGTGAATTTCTGTATCAATCAAAATATCCGCACCATAGTTACGCTTCAAGCGCATATACGTTTCAATCACTGGATTGTCAGTATTGGTGACAATTGCCAGACGCGGCTGAATATGCCAGGCTTGACGTAGTGCCCGGACTTGCTTGGCTTGACGCTCTTTGATAAAGCTTGCCAAATCTGTACCAGTGAGTATTTTCATCTTTATCATTCTACCAAATGAGTCTGCTTGAGTACAGGTATCAGCTATGGTATAATGCTAGAAGCTTGCGTATGGCGGATGTAGCTCAGTTGGTTAGAGCGCTGGATTGTGGCTCCGGAGGCCGTGGGTTCGACCCCCATCATTCGCCCCAAGCATTGATTTGTGACATAATATGTGCTAAAATCACACGTATGGGCCAGTAGCTCAGCTGGTTAGAGCACCTGCCTCTTAAGCAGGGTGTCGAGGGTTCGAGCCCCTCCTGGCCCTCCAAAATAACCTCACACGCGTGTGAGGATTTTATTTTGCTATGCATATGGGTTATACCGACGGGAAGGCGGTTCGTGAAATGATGACCTTGGTCTGTTGAGTCCCATCGGGCGAGCATTGGTGTTTGAAGATTGCCGATTCGGCCTATCTGTTTCAGCCTTGGCAGTATGCGGTTTTCTGTTTGAAAGACTCTGCTCTGCCGACTGCTTGGATTTATGATCATACCCCGAAGCTACAACCCCCAATTCCATGCCAAAGCGACGCACATGCCCATGGCAGCTAGCCATGGCAGAGCTTTGATAATTATTGATGTATTGGCGATCTGAATTTGCCCGATGTTTTCTGTTGATGCTTCGTCCCGTATGTCCGTACGCCGTAAAACCGTCAATCGACCCTCGTCGAGGATCAGATAGTCTCATCATCAGTTCTCGAGACATGCGTGGTTTTCGACTCGCATCCATATTTGATACTCGTAATCCTATGGCGCCCCGAGTAGGATTCGAACCTACGACCTTAGGCTTAGAAGTCCTCTGCTCTATCCAGCTGAGCTATCAGGGCGTATTCACATTATAGCATCTTTCTGCTACAATGATACAAGCTTGCGGGTGTAGTACAGCGGTTAGTATGCAAGTTTTCCAAACTTGAGATCGGAGTTCGATTCTCCGCACCCGCACCAAAGTTACGATAATTCCCATCCATAAAGGGCATCATGGATCCATATTTTTACACAGAGAAACCAAAATACCGACCACACGACATCGAAGATGCCTCTGAATTTTATGACATCATTGAGCGCAGTAGTCTGACTCATCAACTGTCTGACTCCAGGCCGTACATCTACTGGACGATGGAAATTTACGACAAAGCCAATGGCATCAAAGGTGGCGGCGGTTTGGGCGTGCTGGCAGCAGACACACGGCGGGTGGCCGAAAAATTAGACGTGCCGTTTGTGGTAGTCACGCCATTTTACCGCAGCGAATCACACCAAAAAATTACCAACCTCGAGCAGGAAGAATTTTCAGAAACTGTCTCACCACAAGACTATGGTTTTGAGTACATTGACGACGTGTCCGTCAGCTCACGCGGTTTTCCTGACGCCAGTTTGAGCATCTTCAAAAAGGCACTTGGTTCGACGCAGTTTGTCACCATCTCAGAGCCAAACTTTGGACAATTGTACGAAGGTGAAGGCTCGGGCGATCACCGACTCTACCAAGAAGTGGCCCTCGGGTTTGGCGGCTATAAAGCCCTGAAACTGCTCGGCATCAAGCCGGCCGTCATCCAGCTCAACGAAACCGCAACCATTTTTGCAGCATTGGCTCGACTGGACGAACTATGTGCCAACGGCATGAACCTGTACGAAGCAATCGTTTACGTACGCAAACACACACTCTATACCAACCACACGCTGCTCCAAGCGGCTGAACCAGAATTTCACCGCTCACAATTTGAAAAATTAGTGCTGCCAAATCTCAAAAGCAACGCCGTGCGCTGCTGGCTGATGGAACAATTTCGTAATGATCGCTTGCGGCCAAACTTGTTGGCAATTGAGCTAACCGAAGCCAAAAATGGTGTCAGCAAACTGCACGCCCGAGTGGCAAATTTCCGCGACCGCAACAACGACAAAGTCAAATTCCACGCCATCACCAACGGCATCGACCTGGAAACATGGGTGCTACCGGAAATCATGCAACTCTATAGCGAGAGCGGGATTATCGATAAGTTTGGGCTGCCAACAGATAATTTCCATGCCAAAATTGATACGTTAACTGCGTCAGACCTCCGCGCCATGCACCGCGCTGGTCGCGCCGCTTTAAACCGTGTGCTAGAGCACCGCAAAGATCAATACAACCATCCTGTGCAAATACCAGAAAATGCACTGTTGTTTGATTTCAAACGACGCTTTGCGAACTATAAGCGGCCGTACATGCCGTTCACCAACCCTAAAGCGCTAAGGCAAATTTTGGTTGATTATAACGCGCACTACATTTTGGCGGGAAAAGTCCACCAAGGCGACACTGTGATGTATCAACGGCTGCTTGAAATTTTACAATTGGTAGACGCTGACCCGATCTTAAAAGAGCGCGTTCACTACATCCAAGATTATGACGAGGAGCTGGGCCGGGCGCTGGCAGTTGGTTCAAACATCGCTATCAACGTACCAGAAGTTGGCTGGGAGGCTTGCGGTACCTCATGGGAAAAAGATATTGCCAATCTCAAATTGCTCATTTCCACCAGCGATGGCGGCGTGGCAGATATCAAGCCAATAGCCTGCCTGGAAGTTAGTGGCAAAAACTACGACGAAGAAGTTCGTTCACTGTATCTCAATATACACAAAGCCGCACGCATCATGCAAAATGATTCACTGCTGGAAAAACTAACTCATCGCCAGCTCAAAGCGTACCTGCCGATCATCTCTGGCGCACGCATGATGAAAGATTATCTCCACTTTTTGTTCCCAAAGCGGTGAGATGTTATTCGTTGATGACTTCAACTTGCGCACCCAAGCGATTCAGGCGCTGAGCCAGATCTTCGTAACCACGGTTGATGGAGTACACGTCGCGCAAGGTTGATTGGCCTGGTGCTGCCAACATCGCCAAAAAGACGACAACACTTGGTCGAAGTGCCGGTGGCGCGATGACGTCGGCTGGTTTCCAATTGGTCGGACCGCTGATATACACTCGGTGTGGATCGACCAGCTCAATTTGTGCATTCAGTTTGCTTAGTTCGGTAAAATAAATTGCTCGATTTTCATAACTCCAGTCATGCACCAAGGTCCTACCTTCAGCCATGGTAGCGATGAGCCCTAAGAACGGTAAATTATCCATATTAATCCCCGGAAACGGCAGCGCGTGAATCTTGTCCTTTGGCGCAACCAGCTTGGAGTGTTTCAGCGCGATGTCCACCAAACGAGTACGGCCATTGTCGGCTGGGTATTCCTCGCTCAACTCGTACCGCAAGCCCATTTCAGCCAAGGTTGCTAGCTCAATTTCCAAAAATTCAATTGGCGCTCGGCGCACTATGATCTCCGAATCAGTCACCACGGCTGCCGCGATGAAGCTCATAGCCTCAATCGGGTCTTCAGACGGTGCGTATTCAACAGGTTGGTTGATCGATTTTTTACCGGTGATGGTCAACGTAGTAGTGCCGATGCCTTCTATCTTCACGCCTAATTTTTCCAAGTAGAAACAAACGTCCTGCACCATGTAGTTTGGGCTGGCGTTGCGGATGATGGTCTTGGTTGGTGACAGTGCCGCTGCCATGATGAGGTTTTCAGTCACCGTGTCACCACGTTCAGTCAGAACAATAGTGTGATCACCTGTCGTGGCATCAACTGTCGCGTGATAGCTGTCTGGTTCCGCCTCTACGTGCATCCCAAAGTGCTTCAGGCCTGACAAGTGCGGTTCTACGGTGCGCTTACCGAGATTACAGCCACCAGCAAATGGCAAACGAAAGTCATGATATTGATGCAGCAGTGGACCGAGAAACATTAGTACAGTGCGGGTGCGCTTGGCAGCTGCGATATCCATGTCTTCTAGCCTCAGCCGAGCTGGCGGCGTGATTTCCAAGTCATTACCTGCTAGCCACCGTGTTTTGACACCGATGGAATTAAGCACTTCGATGATGCGGTTGACCTCTTCGATGCGCGACACCCGCCTCAGTGTCGTTTTACCTTTGTTGAGTAAACTGGCGCACAGCAAAGCCACTGCGGCATTTTTACTTGTTTTGACGTCGATACTACCAGATAGTTTGTGTCCACCCGAGACACGGAAATTAATCTTGCCGGTTTTGTTAAGCAACATAATATTATGGCTCAATACCTCCGAGATGCGCGACAACATTTCAAGACTCAAGTTTTGTTTACCGCTTTCAATACGATTGATTGCACTCTGAGACGTTCCCAAAGCATCGGCTAATTGGGCCTGTGTCAGATTTTTTCGTTGACGATTTTCCGCAATGAGCGTACCGATCTTTTGGATGTATCGATCTGTATTCATGCCGGCAGTATATCACAAATGATATAATAGTACAAATGGTATAATGAGGTCATATAGGAGAAATTGACATGAAAGATCAAGCAATTGAACGACTCATCACTGCGGAAATTGAGCGACAGCAAGCAGGGCTAGAGCTCATCCCCAGCGAAAACTACGTTTCACCAGACGTGCTCAAGGCGCTCGGCAGCGTATTTACCAACAAATATTCTGAGGGTTATCCTGGCCGACGATACTATGGCGGGCAGCATAACACCGATCAAATTGAGCAGTTGGCGATTGACCGTGCCAAGCAATTATTCGGCGCTGATCATGCCAATGTCCAGCCGCACTCTGGCGCCCAAGCCAACGAGGCCGTATATTATGCGTGGTGTGAGCCAGGCGACACCATCCTGGCGATGGATTTGGCGCACGGCGGACACCTGACGCATGGCGCACCAGTCACCCGCTCGGCCCGTGAGTATAATTTCGTCCGCTATGGTATCAAGGATGTCGAAACTGGCGAAATTGACTATGAAGAAATTCGCCGTTTGGCGCTAGAATATCGGCCAAAGATCATCTTGGCAGGCTTTTCGGCTTATCCGCGGGAGCTAGATTACGCCAAGTTTACCGAGATTGGCAACGAAGTTGGCGCTATGTTGATGGCGGATATGAGCCACATCGCTGGATTAATTGTCGGCGGCGTAGCTAAAAATCCGTTTGACTATGGCTTTCACGTTATCACCACTACCACACACAAAACCCTGCGCGGTCCGCGCGGTGGTTTGATCTTGTCAAAAGGCGTCGTTGGCAATCCGTTGAAGCGACCAGAAAAAACTTTGGAAAACCTGCCAACGCTCATCGACCGGGCAGTCTTCCCTGGCACTCAAGGTGGTCCGCATATGCATACCATCGCTGCCAAAGCGGTGGCTTTTGGTGAGGCACTGCGTCCAGAGTTTGCAGCGTACGCCCAGCAAATCGTAAAGAATGCGGCCGTGCTGGCAGATGAGCTGAAACGCGGCGGCTTGAAATTGGTAACAGGTGGCACCAGTAACCACTTGGTGCTGGCAGATGTTTATGGCAGCTTCGGCATTGACGGTAAAACCGCTCAGGAGCGACTGGAGGCCAGCGGCATCACCGCCAACGCCAATGCCATCCCGAATGACACCCTGCCGCCTTTCCGTCCAAGTGGTTTACGGCTTGGCACACCAGCAGTGACAACACGCGGCATGACAGAGGCGGAGATTAAGCAGATTGCTGAGCTGATTATTGCAGCAATTCAGACCGATGACCCGAATGTCCATGCTGAACTCAAACAAAAAACTGGGTCTTTAGCGAAGAGTTTTCCGCTTCCTTACTAGAATCTCAATATACATTAAAAATCCCGGTGATCCCGGGATTTTTAATGACTGCATACGTCAGACTAACATTTACCAGTAGTAATGCTCTTTACACCAGCAGGATCGTTGTTACCAGCAACTTGCTTGTAGTACTCAACTTTGACACCAGAAGGTTTACCACCGTCCTGACATACCGTGTACTTGTATTTGTCGTGGTCAGTGTTTGGGTCAGCTGTTGCACTAACCTTGGTTGTATCAGCAGCTGCACCGCTTAGTTTGACAGTCTCAAATGTGAGAAGGTCTGAGTGTGCAGGCCACGCGTCTTTCTCTGAGTTGTAAGATGCTGCTGCGTTGACGAGGTTGCGTGCGTTTGATTGACGTTCGTCGTCACGTGCTTTTTGTGTCACACCGTTGTAGGCAACGATTGAGATTGCTGCCAAAATCGCGATAACAACGATCACGATCAAGAGCTCAACAAGTGTGAAACCTTTAGTTTTGTTTGAAGAAATCATTTCTGATTTGCCCCCTATTTTTGGTTAAGTTATTAACAATTTTGATTGTATCAGAGCGGTTTTAAAAACACAAGCATTTTATCATTGTGCGTTGAGTGACCTGGCATACATGATGCCAGTGTAGCTGATTTCACTACCTGCAACTTGGCGTTTAGCGGTCAATTTAATCCTGACAGCGCTCGGTTCAGAACTGGAAATATTGATATAATCAATCTGTAAATCAGTTGCAGAATTTGACGACATCACGGTTTCTGTCTTTGGACGCTGCCAGGTATTTGGCGACGTTTGGCACGCATTCATGGAAACTTTTCTCATGAGCTTTGAGCCGGAGACTGAATACTCCAGGTTGTATGACAAGGCTTCTTCGAGAAGTAGCCCAGCGCTCGCCACTGAACAATCCTTTTTAACCAGCCGCCGGTCGGTTGCTAGCGGGTTTTTATTGGTGACAAAATTATTGGTACTTAGCGCAAATGATGAATCAGGATTGATAACCAGACTAGTGCGCACATCTTCTTCCATACGGTCCAGTACAGCCTGCACTTCGTTTTGTAGCTGAGAACGAGCAGTCGTGCGCATGGACTCCGTCGTCAAACTGATGACGATGCCGACGATACCCGCCAAAATGATGATCACCAGTGGCGATATCACCAACATCTCCACCAGCGTAAACCCGCGCTGATACTTACTGTGAGACATAGACCGCATGAGAAACTTCCTTTGCTGGATTGTCATACTTGGCAGTGGCCGTCACGCGCATCACGCCAACGTTTGGCTGAACACGGCAACGCTTGAGCGTGATATTTACCGTTCCGAGCAGCGCATTGTTACGAGTGATGGTCTGTTCAGGGTGAGATGAACCAAAACAGAGTTGCGATATCTCTTGATAGGTGCCTTCAGACCGCAGCACTTCGTACGCCAAAGTGCTAGCCTCCGATAATTTGCGGGCATCGCTACCGCGAAACACTACCACCTGGTACAGCTGGTAGCCACTGATGATAAAAAGTGATGCAACAAACAATGTAATCATCAGCTCAACAACCGTAAAACCTTTTTTCATCACCGGCTTTTCTCCACTATTTTCCACTCAAGGGGCTGCCCCTCGAGATGATACATGATGATATAGCCCTGACATTCGTCAGTCAAGGTGATACAGCGGTTGCCTGAACGGTTGATAGCAAAATACGCGTACGCACCGTTGGCGTAACCTGATGGTTTATGAGTATTGTAGTCGCTCGTATACGACATCAGCATTGAACGATTTAGTGGGGTCGAGTGTGATCCATACTGCAAAACACCAGCGGAGACAAACTTCTCTCCTGGCAGCGGACCCTTCTTTGCAGCATCTGGTAGTTCGGAAAATATTTGATCGAAAAGTGCGTCAGTCATGGCGCTACCGCCCGCACCATTGACCGCATGCGCTGGATAGCTACCAGCAGATTTGATGATATTGTTTGACGAGTCGCGCAGTTCGCGAGGATATAATGATTCTAGATAATTTTGAATGGTCGTGATATCACCCTCACGCGTTTTGTCACGAGTTGAAACTTGATATGACCGAAAACTAACGGTACCGATGGCTAGTAAAATAGCCATGATAGCCATCACGATAATCACTTCCACAACCGTGAAACCAGTTCGTCGACTCATAGTATAAGCATAACCAGAAATGGTCGTCAGTGCAAGCCTATAATTCTAATGGCTCTTGCTCAATGCGGACGTGAAATTGATCATACACTGCCTGGATGATGGCTTGGCGAGCAGATTCGAGGTCATGATAGGTTGCGGCATGAGGATTGGTCAGTACTAACGCGTTTTTGTCATGAATTTTCATGTTGTGAAGCTCTTTGCCGCGGAAGCCCGCTTGATCGATCAGCCAACCAGTCGGAATTTTATAAGTCCCATCTGGCATAGCGTAGTTTGGCACATCAGGGTGAGTTTGACGAATCGCATCCAGCATCTCTTGACTGACCATGGCATTCTTAAAGAATGAGCCGCTGTTAGGCGTCACGGTTGGATCAGGCAGTTTGTCGTGCCGAATGGCAATCACTGCCTGACGGATGGCTGCTGGGGTGTAATCGGTGATGTGATGCTCATCGAGATATCGCTGCAAACCAGCGTAAAACGGCGGCTGCGGAGCGCGGCGCGACAAACGAATAGTGATGGCCGTAATGCAGTAGCGACCCATCTGTGAGCCACGGAAAATACTGTGGCGGTAAGAAAAATGACACGCCTCAGCAGGCAACACAACCATGGCGTCTGTAGCTGAATCATACGCCTCAACTTCTACCAGGGTATCTGCTATCTCCTGCCCATAGGCACCAACGTTCTGTACTGGCGCAGCTCCAGCCGTACCAGGGATGGCAGACATTGCCTCAATGCCGCTCAGGCCCATATCCACTGTTCGCGCCACCACTTCGTCCCAAACTTCACCAGCGCCAATTTTGAGCGTTACTGATTCCTCATCTTCTGACATAACCTCAAAGCCCTTGATACGATTGAGTAGCACAACACCCTCAAAACCTTCATCTTTGGCGATCACATTACTGCCACCGCCCAACACAAAAACTGGTAGCCGGCGCGACTGAGCATCGTGATATATCCGTGGAATCTCCTCCACTGCCGTGGCTTCTGTCAAAAAGCGTGCGTTACCACCCACCTGCATGGTGGTGTATTGTTTGAGAGAAATGTCTGTGGAAATATTCATATGGTGATATTATACCACCCTTGATATACGCTGTCATTTTCATCAAATGATAAGTATGGTATAATTTAACTCGGTATGCACCCGTAGCTCAGCGGATTAGAGTACTTGGCTTCGAACCAAGGGGTCGCAGGTTCGAATCCTGCCGGGTGTACCATTTTCGTCATTATCACCTTGAAATCTTTACTGACGAGTTGACACGCCCCGTTAGCTCAACTGGATAGAGCATCGGTTTCCGGTACCGAAGGTTGCAGGTTCGACTCCTGTGCGGGGTACCACGAACGATATTTACACCTCTGTATATATAGGCTACAGAGGTTTTTTGATATCTCACATGCTAACCAATTTGACGGTCGCTCGGGGCTTCACCTACTGCCGCACGAATTTGCTCAGCAGTGATGATAGTTGTACTACCTGGCGTAACTGTGCCTGCCAACAGCTGCTTGGCAACAGTATTTTCGACAGCGCGCTGCACTACGCGGCGCATGGGTCGCGCACCAAGGCGTGGGTCGTATCCAGCATCAACGAGCAGCTGTTTTCCTTCGGGCTCAACGGCAACTTGAATTTTCTGAGGCTCCAGCGTACGGTTAACTCCCGCCAAAATCAAGTCGATAACTTGCAATAGTTCAGCTTTGCCTAGCGGGCGGAATAGGACAATTTCATCAAATCGGTTCAGAAACTCGGGGCGGAACAAATTGGCGTTGATTAGTTCATTGATAAAGGTTTGTTCAAATTGTTCTAGCTGATAGCCACGCTCGATGTATTCACGGATGCGGTCAGCACCAGCATTTGACGTAGCGATGACAATGCAATCGCGAAAACTCACTTCTCGGTTTTTCTCATCACGCAAAATACCTTCGTCAAGCAGCTGCAACAACGTCGTCAGCACTTGCGGGTGCGCCTTTTCTATCTCATCAAGCAACACTACTGAAAACGGCGCTTTTTGTACCTGAGCTGTCAAGCTCAGCGGATCATTAGCTCCGTCCGCGATCAAACGAGCCACGTCTTCAGCACGAACAAATTCGTTTAGGTCCAGTCGCACCAAATTACCCTCGCCCCCAAAGTATACTTCTGCCAAGGCTTTTGACAACTCAGTTTTACCAACACCAGTTGGCCCCAAAAACAGGAAAGTACCGATGGGGCGATCAAGATTTCTCACGCCAGCGCGCGCTCGACGGATGGCGTCGGACACCACCGAAACGGCACGTGATTGGTTGATCATGCGCTGGTGAATCAATGACTCAAGATTTAACAACTTTTCACGTTCATCGCCGCCAGAGGCCGCAGCGATCTTGATGCCCATGGTTTTTTCCGCCGCATCATCCACTGACTGCGCGGTGATGAGACCACCTTTGGAGATGCTGGCGGTTGATTCCAATACTTTCAGCGCTCGCCCTGGCATAGCCAAATCTTGGACGTAGCGATCACCAACTCGATACGCTTCATTGAGCGCCTGCAACATGTACGTCACGCTAAATTGATGTTCAAAGGAAATCAATTGGTCGCGCATAATTTTCATGGTTTCAGCACGATCCGTCGGCTGGACTGCTAGCGTATTTAACGCATGAGCCAGCTGGGTGTTACGTTGAGAAATTTGCAAAAATCGCTGCTGATCCAGAGACAGAATAATACGCAGGCGACCAGCTTCCAAAACGGGCAATAGCAAATTGCTCATATCCACCGAACCGACACCCTCTTCAAAAAACAGCTGGGCATTTTCCAAACACAAGATAACATTTTTTGAGGCAAACGCTTCATTGAGCAGTCTCGTTACTAACTGCTCCAACTCACCACGACCGCCAGCTACAGAAATCAACGCTGACGCATCCAGCAAGAAGACTTGCTGATATAGCAAATTGGACGGCACTTCCTTATGTCCATCGATTAGCATTTCTGCAAATGCCGCAATGAGCGTACTCTTACCGACACCATCTGGACCAACCAAAGCGACATTTTGACGACCACCTGTATTGAAAATCTGTAGCATTTGATCCAACACATCAGTGTGTGCATCCAAACGCGTCATGATCGTCCCGCCCGACACTTGCTGACTCAGGTTTTGGGCAAATCGACTGAGTAGCGGCGTATAGCCAAACGACCAATCCCGCGCTATACCGCCAGTGCGCAGCGGTTTTTCTTTGAAATCTTCAACCAGCGCTTTCAGTCGCTCATACCAGCGAATTCCCTCCAATACGTCCTGAAAATCAAGCTTCAAACTTGCCAAAATCGCGTCGTGGCTCGGGAACACTTTCACAATAGCCGCAGCCACAACTGCACCAGTCACTTTGGGACTATTGGTCTCCTGCCAGATGTCAAGTGCTGCTTGCCAGATGGCGTCGGTCATCCGTGGATCATCGGACGCAATATTACTCAGGAAGTTTGGCGTCAGCCCAAGGCGCACTGCCAAAAATTGACCAGCCCGAGTTTTTGAAATAGCCAGCACCAGCTCTTGTGGCGTTGGATTTTTACTCAATTGACCCAGCAGATCAGCAGCCATAACATCATCAAGCGTCGTCGGATGCTTACTCATCTCAGCAGTTTTGAGGTCGCCCTGCCACCAAATAGTCAACATGACAAACGGACCGCTCATCCCCACCAAAAGCCAACCAACTGGCCCGTGATGTATCACTGACCAACAGCCCAGCAAAATCATCGCCAGGCTACACAGACCAAGCAGCAAATGCCACACGTCACCAAACCGAACAGAAAATCGTGCTTTTTGTGACCGATGACTACCATAGCGAATTACCGGCTCAATATTCATGACGCCACCCCCATTTGCCAAAAGATTATGCCAATTAGTGGTGCCAGTGGCAGCAGCAGCCAGGCCGCAATGATCAACACGCTCCAGAGTAGTCGAACTAGCAAGCAAACAAGTCCGACCGCAATCAAGATTGTTCGTAAAAATGCTCCAAACATCCTGGAGAACGATCTATCAAGAAACGCTCGAAATTGCTCTGGTAATCCACCTTGGACTACACCAGCAGATATTTGCCGAAATGGATTGAATAAGGTTTTCAGCAGCAAACCAATTGAGAAAAAATCAACTGTTTTTAATAGACCGACATAGACTTGTCGTACGTGTTTGTAAAACCCAGTACCATACCACCACTGAAATATTCCCACCAAAAACATACCATCAGTATATCACGAATCGGGCGGTTGGTGCTATAATATCTCTATATGATTCGACACATGATAACAACCGCTATCGGCAAAGCTGTTCGCGGCGGCATGAGATTACGCGGTGGTGGCTCGGCTCTACCTGGACTGGTGGTAGAAAAAATCGACTCAGGCTTCATCCCTCGCGCCCTACAAGATTTACCCTACGGCGTGGTCGTAGTGTCAGGAACCAACGGCAAAACCACGACAACAAAAATTGTCGTAGAGCTGTTGGAAGCGGCAGGCCTCAAAGTCTTCACTAACCGCACTGGTAGTAATTTCTCTCGTGGTGTGGCGGCAGCACTGTTGGGCGAGGTCAACCGGCGAGGCAAATTGGACGCTGATATCGCAGTCCTAGAACTGGATGAGGCCTGGGCTGTTAAATTTGTGCAACAGGTGCAGCCAAAATATTCGCTGCTACTCAACGTCATGCGTGACCAGCTGGACCGATTTGGCGAGATAGACACGGCAGCCGGTTTTTTGGAAAAAATTGCGGCAGCCACCACCGAACGTGTAGTTTTGAATCGTGACGATCCACGGGTCTTTCGCATCCATGAAAAAACCTCGGCAGCAGCAACCTATTTTGGTTTAACGACTGACCTGTTGCGACTGATGCCGACCGATGATTCCCTGAAGACTGGTGATGCTGTAGCCAATGAATCGGTACCTGCAGAAGTGGTACTCACAGCTGTAGCGGAACAAGGCGCTGAGTTCTTGATAGATGGCACACGTCACAGAACTGAGGTCGCGCTTAGTGGTGTATATAACCTGTTGAATGCGGCGGCGGCCTTGGCGCTCGTTCGAGCCATCGTGCCAGAAGCACCAATTCCTGTCTTACTGGAGGCATTGTCAAAAGTCAAACCAGCGTTCGGTCGCGGTGAGACCATCACCTATAACGGTACGTCCATTGATTTACTATTAGTGAAAAATCCCAGCGGCTTTCGACTCAGTCTCCTGTCATTTGGTAAGCGACAACGCCAGACTATGATCGCCATCAATGATAATTATGCTGACGGTCGCGACATGAGTTGGCTGTGGGATGTTGATTTTTCTGTGCTGGAAGATGTCAGCGTCGTTAGCGGTGTTCGAGCCTATGACATGGCACTGCGGCTAAGTTATGACGAAGTGGCCGTTGGTACTGTCGAACAGGATTTGGCAAAAGCGCTGGATGAATTTTTGGCACACGAGCCGACGGAGCCAAAACAGATTTTTTGTAGCTATACTGCCATGACCACCCTACGGCGATTACTCAGCGAAAAAACAGATGTGGAGGATATCTCATGACAACGATCACCATCATCCAATTATACCCTAAGGACATGAATCTCTACGGCGACTGGGGCAATACCTTGGTGCTCAAAAAAAGGCTGGAGTGGCGAGGCTTTCGTGTCGAAATCATCGACCACAACCCAGGAGATGCGACTGACTTCTCGACCGGAGATATTTTTGTAGGCGGCGGCGGACAAGACGCTGGGCAATTAGCCATCCAAGATGATTTACTGTCACGCGGCGAGGAGCTAAAAAACCTGGCTAGCAACGGCGTTCCCATGTTACTCATCTGTGGGATGTATCAGTTGTTTGGACGACAATTTGTCACCAATGACGGTTCTGTCATCCGCGGCATTGGCGTACTGCCCGTGGAAACGACTGCCGGAGAGGAACGACTCATCGGCAATATCACCCTGGAGAGCGAACAGTTTGGCACAATCGTTGGCTATGAAAATCACAGCGGTCAGACATTTTTGGACGACACAGTTCAGCCACTGGGCAAGGTAGTCCGTGGTGCTGGCAATAATACCACTGACGGCACCGAAGGAGTTCGGTTCAATAACGTCATAGCAACCTACTTGCACGGATCGTTATTGCCGAAAAATCCAACGATCGCTGATTTTTTGATAGCCAAAGCTTTGGAACGCCGCGGTATATCTGCCGAAGACCTCAAACCACTTGAGGTTGATACTCTGGCGCAGACAGCGCAACAGGTTGCAGCTGAACGACCTCGATAAGCAGCCGCGATATCTACCAAGATTAGTCTTTAGCTGTTATGCCAATTGAAAAATCCACGCCATAATTCCATGACGTGGATCTGATATTACTTCGATGGTCGGGGTGAAAGGACTCGAACCTTCGACCTCACGGTCCCAAACCGCGCGCGCTAGCCAACTGCGCCACACCCCGAAATGAGGTAACTACCTGCAAGGTATTGTAGCACATTGGCGCAGTAAAAGCTAGTCTTGTTGTAGCTATAATTGTATAGCTGGCGCCTACGCTTTGGTCGGTGATATATCGACTGAACGCTCAGCCTTGTCAACTGGCAACGCGTGGTCATGATCAAAGCTATAGACTAAGATTTTGCCAAACGGCATTTCTAAGTCTGCGACCTTATCGTCTGGAATTTGGTCAAGGTATTTGACCAAGGCGCGGATGGAATTACCATGCGCCACCAGTAGAACATTTTCACCGTCCTGCAGTCGTGGCAATATCTCGGTCTCAAAGTACGGCACAACTCGTGCATACACGTCTTTCAAGGTTTCGCCGTCTGGTACTGGATAGTCCCAACCGCGACGAATGCCATTGAATGCCTCTTCACCAATCTGATCTTTGACTTCCCACTTGTCACTACCTGTCAATGTACCATAGTCGCGCTCGTTGAGTTCTGCTGCATGAATGGTTGGTAATGTGGTAATTTCTGCGCCTTTAAGCAACGCGTCAAGTGTCTGATGAGTGCGCTTCAAGGCAGAAGTATAGGCCACGTCAAAAGTTGTGTCTTTCAATAGCTGACCAAGCCGCACCGTGTCCGAGATACCTTTTTCTGTCAAGCCAACGTCTGTCAGTCCGGTCCATTTGCCCTGCAAATTCCACTCGCTTTCGCCGTGGCGGGTGATGAATAGTCGTCCAGAAGCACCCTTGCGCACCGGCGTATCACTACTACTGCTTTCATCGCCACCAGTTGTGGAGAATACGATTGTTTCAGTATCAGCATTGTCATCATCAGCAATGGCGGTTTCAAAATACCCCGACTGGTCGTGAGCCCACGCCTTCAATGACCATGGTAACGGCAATTCACCTTTCAGCACTTCCTGTTTGCTGATAAATCGCCACTCTTCGATCTCTGGATCGTGTGGACTGATGGCCTTGACTTGTGACTCTTTGATGGACGCTGTAAAGATGAATTGGTAGGTAATAAATCCGTCACCCATGCGCTGCGCCACACCCATCAACGACACGTCGCTTGGATTGATGACGATGCCAACTTCATCCTTTACTTCCCGTAGCGCTGCCACTAGTGGTGATTCTTCAGTGTCAACCATGCCGCCCGGTAACGCCCAATACGTCTTGTAGTTTGCCTTAACGATCAAAGCTCGACCCTCAACATCCTCCAACAGGACAGCAGCGCCAGACGGTCGAGCGTCCAAGCTTTCAAGCCATTGACGTCGTTCTGCTCTCATAAACCCATCCATTATTTTGCAAACTCCACTGCCCGCGTTTCGCGGATAACATTAACTTTGATAGTACCTGGATATTGCATAGTTGATTCAATCTTAGTGGCAATATCACGCGACAACTTGATGGCGCTCAAGTCATCAATCTTTTCTGGCTTGACAATCACCCGCACTTCTCGCCCGGCAGAAATTGCATAGGCCTTGTCGATGCCCTCAAAGCTGGTGGCTACGTTTTCCAAGTCGCGCATACGTTCAGCAAAGTTTTCCGCTGAGATGTTACGTGCGCCTGGCCGTGCTGCTGAAGCAGCGTCTACCACACGAACCACCAACGCTTCTGGTGTTGTCGCTTCAATATCATCATGGTGCGCCTCAATAGCGTGAGCAATTCGCTCGTCCATGCCATATTTACGCGCCAATTCTGCCGCAATGTGGTGATGCTTACCTTCAATCTTGTGCGTCACTGCCTTACCAGAGTCGTGCAGCAATGTTGCAATCTTTGATATACGAACATCAGCGCCAATTTCCTCGGCAATCATCCCCGCCATCTGCGCCATCTCAGTAGAATGCTTCAGCACGTTCTGACCATAGGAGGTTCGGAATTTCAATTCACCCAACAGGCGTAGCATTTCCTTTGGAATACCAACAACACCCGCTTCACGCATGGCATCTTCACCAGCCTGCTTGACTTCTTTGTCAATCTGTTTTTGCGCCTTGGCAACAACTTCCTCGATGCGCGCTGGATGAATGCGTCCATCTTTCATCAGCATCTCCAAGCTCAAACGCGCAACCTGGCGACGAACTGGGTCAAAGCTCGACAACACCACCATACCTGGTGTGTCGTCCACCAAAATGTCGACACCCGTGGCACGTTGTAATGCCTGGATATTGCGACCCTCCTTACCAATGATGCGACCCTTCATCTCGTCATCAGCCAGCTTCACTGCCGTCACGGTACGCTCAGCCGTTACTTCGCTACTCATTCGCTCCATGGCGGTGAGCAAAATAGTCTGAGCTCGCTCTTCAGCATCGTCCATGGCCTCGTGCTGCAATTTTGCAACCAATTTGGTGAGGTCGTCACGAATGTCACGCTCAGTCATCTGCATCAATTTTTCGGCTGCATCTTTCTTTTTCAGGCCAGCAATTTTTTCCAATTTTTCCTGCTGACGAGTACGAATTTGCCGAATCTCATTTTTCAAATCATCGATCTCATCTTCGTGCGCCCGCAATTTTTCTGACCGACGATCTAGCTCTTCAAGCTTATTGTCAAGCGCCTTTTCACGATCTGCCAAACGATTTTCCGTTTTTTGCCACTCTCGACGACGCTCATTCTCAATTTTCAGCGCCTCATCTTTTGCCTTAAGAACGATGTCACTCGCTTTGGTTTTTGCATTCGCCAAATCTTTATCAATTTGCGACTTTGCTTGTGAACGGCGTACTGTTTGATATCCATAAAGCGCGCCCGCGCCTAAACTGGCCCCAACAAGTGCGCCAATGACAATTCCTGCCATACTTCAGTATTCCTTTCCGACCGACTGCCCCTGAGTATTCGCCTCAAGGAAACATATCAACAGCCAATCAATTTCAAACTATCTAATCCGGCGAACCGCATCCTACAAATCGCCGTAATTTAATTATACACGGTTTCTGGAGTTTTGACACGGAAAGCACGCAATGTCTATAATTACTTGCTTTTTACGAAAAATATAAGGCCAGCAATAACAAATAACACCCAAATCATAGAGGTAAAGAAGTAATCAAATGGTATGAGTATAAACCACACTATATCACTGGCATACAATGCTAAAGAACTCACAATAACAACGGTAATAATCTTTCCGACCAACATTATCGGCAGAATCGCCAATAACGTAAGACCAATCTTGCGATATTTTTTTGCACGTTCAGCCACCCCCTTATTAACTTCACTGCTCTTCCGAGGCTTATCATATATCCAGACCAGCTTGTCTTTACATGTCAGTAAATACCACAGATACATTGATCCAGCCGCAGATATCCAAGCTGCTATTCCATAAGAATGTTTCACGGTCATCAATACATCATGAACAATGACACACAACGTATTCATTACTTCACTACGTTTGCATCCATAAACCAGATAGCAAAAACCTAATACTCTGAAGACAATAGACATCAGCAGAGGTAAGGCTGTTACATACACTGCGATAATTCTTTGACGATACCTATCAACTCGACGATTCTCCTTAGCAGCCCAAACGCTCTGAGCCGCAAGATTAATACCAAATACAAACAGCATAAAGCCAAGCCCCGCCGTGTTATCACGGCTAGTATCGCCATTTGAGTTAACAAGTCCCAATAAGAACATATCGGCTGCATACAACATTATCCCTAGACTACCAATAAAAATAGCCGCTTCTGCCGCGCTGTTCGGCTGCGGAGTGCTCGTCTTTACAGTTTTTGCGGTTTTCTTGCGTTTTAGAGGTTGTTTTGGTTTCATGGCACGCTCTGTCATGCCGTAAATTATACCATAGCCGTCATTATTTTCGTGGCGCAGTGATGTGAGCCGCAGCACCATATTCTGGCAGGACGATTTTCTCGTCTCCACCAGAGCGTAATTTTTCTAACGCTCGTTCCTGCCAGTTTTCGCCCGTCGCGCCAACAATTGGCACCTGCAAACCATCCGCCAGCGTATTGGCCACTGTCAGTCCAATCCTCAACCCAGTAAAGCTTCCCGGCCCTTTCATCACACCAATACCAGTCAACGCGTGAATGTCGGTATTTTGTTTGGCCAAGCTGTCTCTGAGAAAGCCCAATAGTCCTTTGGCCAACGTGCGGTCAGCCTGCCATTCATACGACACTGCGCCTTCTTGACTGACAAGTGTTACGTAACAAACTGGGGTTGATGTATCAAGTAGTAATAACATTTCATCTCCTCTCAAAAAACTCATCAACAGCACTAAGTAGCCGTTCGGAACGAACACCATTAGCAGTAACCTCCAACTGTCGCTCTGTTTCAGTTGTAGCGGTAACCGTGATTATCAATCGGTCACTCGGCAGCACTTCATTAACCGCGCCTGCCCATTCAATAACTGTGATGGTTGAGCCGTCTTGCATAATTTCAGAAATTTCATCGCCCATGATACCGGCTTCACCCAGGCGGTAAAAATCATAGTGACAAAGGCGCAGTCCATCGCGCGCATCATATACGCGCGAAATGGTAAATGTCGGACTTTGAATTGGTTCGGTAATTGCCAACCCTTCCGCCAGACCTTTAGCAAGCGTAGTCTTACCAGCGCCCACATCGCCGATCAGCTCTATCACTTCACCGCCAGCCAGCGCCTGACCAATCGCCCGCCCCAGTGCTTTCATCTCCGTTTCATCATATATCTTCACACTTTTAGTATATCATTGTTTTTTCAATTCAACTGGTCTATACTAAAGCATAAGTAATATGAGAATCTCAGATAATACGATTGAGAAAATTCTGAAACAGGGTGGGATCTTAACAGAATCACAGCTTGCTGATTTAAAGACGACCGCCGAACGTTCCAAGCGCACCCTGCAAGAGACCATCATTGAGGACAAGGTGCTAGAAGAGCGCGAATTAGCCAAATTGGTCGGTGATTATATCGGGACGCCGTTTGTAGAAATTGAGCCAAAAGATATTCCTGATGAGGTCCTAAAGCGCATCCCAGAGCATATCGCCCGGCAGTACAATGTCGTGCTGTTTGCAGTTGATGAAGATGGTGCACCGATGCTAGCTATGGAAGATCCTGACGATGTGCAGGCTCTCAATTTTATCCAAAAAGAAATCGGCTATAACCTGCGCGTGTTCTTGGCGACGAAAAGTAATATTTTGGATTGTTTGGAAAATTACCGCGGTGATGTGAACGACGAACTTGATGAAGTCATTGCCATCCAGAGAGATGATAGCGACGCCGAAAATGCCAAAGAGGAAGAATTTGCTGAAGATTCACCAATTGCGCAGACTGTCAACCTGCTGCTCGAGTACGCTATCAAATCACACGCTTCCGACATCCACATTGAGCCACGCGAAGAATTTGTCCAGGTGCGATACCGCATCGATGGTGTCTTGAGAGAAGTGAACAAGCTGCCCCATAATGTCCTGGGTGCGCTGGTCAGCCGTATCAAAATTTTGTCAAATTTGAAAATCGACGAACGCCGTGTACCGCAAGATGGCCGCTTCAAAATCAAAGTCTCCGGTAAACAATACGCTTTGCGTGTATCGACGCTGCCAATCGCTGACGGTGAAAAAATCGTCATGCGTGTGTTGGATGAATCAAACCAGGCTATTTCCCTAGAAAAATTGGGCTATTGGGGGCTGTCTTTGGCTACCATCAAAAACGCCATGGCACAACCAAACGGTATGATTCTAGTGACCGGACCAACTGGTTCGGGAAAATCAACTTCCCTGTTTAGTGTGTTGTCAGAACTCAACACTCCTGACGTTAATATTTCAACCATTGAAGACCCGGTCGAGTACAAAATCCCTGGAGTCAACCAAACCCAGACCAATGCCAAAGCCGGCATGACCTTTGCTTCAGGACTGCGCGCATTGCTCCGTCAAGACCCGAACATCATCATGGTTGGAGAGATCCGTGACGGTGAAACTGCCAACCTCGGCGTGCAAGCAGCGCTAACCGGGCACCTAGTGTTCTCAACCCTCCACACCAACAACGCAGCCACCTGTTTGCCGCGTTTGCTCGACATGGATATTGAGCCGTTTTTGATCGCCAGCACCGTCAAAGCTGTCATCGGTCAGCGACTCGTCAGACGCTTGTGTCAATCCTGTCGCCAGGCCTACACCCCCAGCCAAGAAGAACTAAATTATATCACCCAAATGTTCAACATCACGCCAGAGTCAATGCCGCACCTACACGAGCTTGAAGAGCAGGCCGCCTCAGAGAGTATTGGCGGCGATACACCAATGGGCACGACAGACGCAACCATCGTTCAGTTGTGGAAGCCATCGCCGGAAGGCTGTGACGAATGTGGGCACAATGGCTTCAAGGGTCGCGTTGGTATTTACGAAGTGTTGGGTATTTCTGTGGCCATTCAAAAGATGATCACTGCAAATGCCACCAGCAATGATATTCAGGAACAAGCGATTAGCGAAGGTATGATTACCATGCAGATGGATGGATTGATCAAATCATTCCGCGGCGTCACAACCATTGAGGAAATTTTACGTGCAACGAGGGAGCAATAACACATGACTAGTTTTAGTTTTGTCGCGACAAAAAAAGATGGCTCAACGCTATCATCAACCATAGAGTCAAGCGATCGCGCGGCTGCCATCCGCTCAATTCAAGCACAGGGCTTAAAGCTGGTCAACCTCAAAGAGACAGATGCCAAACCTGGACGCAAACGCCGTCGGAAAATTAAATCTGATGAATTGGTAATGTTTACCCGTCAGTTAAGCTCCATGGTTTCGGCTGGTGTGCCAATCCTTCGGTCGTTAGAGTCAATGACAGAACATGCTGAAAGCGCATCATTCCGCTCAATCATTGGCGACGTCTCAAAAGACATTGAAAGTGGTTTGTCATTTGCTGATGCGTTGGCGCGACACCCCGACACCTTCAATGATGTCTACGTCAACATGGTTCGGGCTGGTGAAACTGGTGGTATTTTGGACGACATTTTGAAGCGCCTAGCCTTGCAGCAAGAAAAATCAGCCTCCATCAAGAAAAAGGTTAAAGGAGCCATGACCTACCCGATGGTACTAATCGTCATTACCATCGGTGCGTTCTTCGGCTTGATGATCTTTGTCCTACCAATGATTGGTAAAACCATCAAAGATTTGGCGGGAGAAGACGCCGAGCTACCAGCTTTGACCCAAGCCATGCTGGGGATCAGTGCCTTTATGGTCAATTTCTGGTATATCCTGCTGCCACTGGTTGGTGCAGCAATTTATGGTTTCTTGCGTTACATCAAAACACCTGGTGGCAAGAAAAAATATCATCACTTTTTGGTGCATGGACCAATTATCGGCAAAATCATGAAAAAAATCGCCATCGCTCGCTTCACTCGTACCTTCTCTTCCCTTATCGGCGCTGGTGTGGCGGTGTTGGAAGCACTTGAAGTGACCTCCAAAGCAGTTGGTAATAACGTCTATGAAGAATCACTCAATAGTGCGGCCAAGCGCGTAAAAAACGGTGAGGTATTTTCAAAAATCATCGCTGAAGACGAGGTACTATATCCGCCAATCGTGGCACAGATGTTAGCAGTCGGTGAAGAAACCGGTCAAACCGATCAGGTCTTGGTTAAGGTGGCTGATTTTTACGAAGAAGAAGTCGATACCGCCATCGCCAGTATCAGCTCCACCATCGAGCCAGTGATGATTGTTTTCATGGGTGGCATGGTTGGCTTGATCGCTGCCAGTGTGATGATGCCAATCACCGGATTAGCAAATCAAATTAAGGGTTAGCAAATCAAATTGGTTATGGTATACTAAAAAAGAATTATATAAATGTGTGGGCAATATTGTGAGTTCTATATTTTACAAAAATAAACCAATCATTGGATTTGATTTCAGCAAGGTGGGCGCCCGAGTCATGTCGCTGGACGTCGCAAAGATGAGCGTTCACGGCTACGGTGCCATTGATTTCGATCCATCCAAGATGTCTGACGATTTAGAAGTCTGCTCGGACTATATCGTTACGCGTATTAACGAATTGTTTGAAAAAAACTTAGTTGGCAAACTGAACAGCAATCGAGCTGTCCTCAGTCTGCCAACATCACGCACCTTCTCGCGTACCTTCACCGTGCCTAAAGCCCAGGAAGCATCTTTGCGAGATGCGGTCAACCTGGAAGTCGAACAGTATATACCGATGCCGCCAGACCTGCTCTATGTTGACCACCAGATCATCAAGCGTGATAAAGATTCACTGACCGTACTGATGTGCGCTGCGCCGAAAAAAGACATCGAAGTGATGACGACCATCGCCAAACAATGTGGTATTGAAATTGCCATGATCGAACCAAGCATCAACGCCATCGCCCGTATTTTGAAATCAACTGAAAGCGGCGGGCTACCAACCGTAATCTTGGACATCGGACCATCAACCACAGACATCGCAATATTAGACTCCGTTATACGCGTGACTTCTGGTGTCAACATCGGCGGCAATACCTTCACTCTCAACATCGCCAAGAAGCTCAACACACCACTGGAGGCAGCACACCAGCTGAAAGTTCTGAGCGGTCTAAATTCTGGACCAAAGCAAGCGCAAATTACCAGCGCGCTTAAACCAAGCCTGGAAACAGTCGTCAAAGAAACCCAAAAAATTATCCGCTACTACTCTGAACACTTCCCGAATGAGCCAAAAATGGAGCAGCTGCTCATCGTCGGTAGCGGTAGTAACATTCCAGGATTGGGTGATTATTTCACTAACGAGCTGATGATGCCGAGTCGTACGGCGAGCCCTTGGCAAGCATTGAACTTTAGCTCACTACAGCCACCAACGAAGCAGCTTCGGACTCACTTGATGACGGTTGCAGGCTTGGCGCTGGTTGATCCAAAGGAGATCTGGAAATGATAAACCTATTACCTCAGGACGAAAAACGTCAAATCATCGCCGGGCAAACCAACAGACTGTTGGCGCGCTACTGCATCATTTCATTGGCACTGGCAGCACTACTGTTCATCTATATCGGCATATCCTACTTCATTTTGCTGAAATCCAAGTCAGATGCTGAGCAAACCATTGCTGAAAGTAATCAACAATTGTCACAGTACAAAGAAGTCCAGCAACAAGCCAAGCAATTTTCAGACAACCTCAAAGTCGCCAAATCCATCTTAGACAAAGAAGTGCCGTACTCAAAAATCGCAGTCAAAATAGCCCAGGCACTACCAAAAAACATCGTCCTACAATCTTTGGATCTGGACGCAACCACCTTTGGTAAACCAATCAGCCTTACTACAAAAGGCAAAAGTTACAGTGACGCTCTGGAGCTAAAAACCGCCCTAGAGAACAAGAAAGACGTCTTCCAAAACGTCCATCTAGTGTCAGTAACTGCCAATGAAGCAAAGGACGGCTATCCAATGTCAATCGTCATCAGCGTTGTTATTCGCCCGGAGGTGATAAAATCATGAATATACAAAAACTTCAACTAAACGCAACATTAGCTCGCATTTTATTGTCATTAGCCCTCGTCTTGATATTGCTTGTCATGACCGCTGGGTTCTACATGGCGTACAATTTCATGAAAGATTCAGCTCAACAAGTCGCCAGCGTGCAAGCTGATGCGAAAGCTGCTGACAAAAAATTACAAGACGTTAGATCACTCTCGAGCAAACTGGAAAAATATCAAGACAGCGTCAAAAAGGCAGAGAAAATTGTTGCCGAATCTACCAGTTACAAGTATCAAAACCAGATCATCAACGATATAACCGCCTATGCACGACAGGCCGGTGTTGGTATTTCATCATTTACCTTTCAAGATGATAGCGCAGCTTCAAGTGGCAAAAGCAGCTCATCAACAGCCGCTAAAACGCCAACTGCACCAAGCCCATCTGGCGCTAAGAGTACGTCAGTCTCTATCCAAATGAGCAAAGACCTCGACTACGTGCGTTTCCTGCAGTTCTTGCACCTACTAGAGCAAAACCTAACCCGCATGCAAGTAGCAAACATATCCCTCGCTAAAGGAGATAGTCCTCAACATGTTGAATCACAAGCATTAAAATTGGAGCTTTACTTACGATGAACAACTCACCATCTGTTGGACAATTAGGCATAATCCTGGCACGATTCCTGCACCGCTATCACATCACGTTGTATACCATGACCATCGTGATTGCAGTTTCAGTAGCCATATTCCTGATCAGCAGTGTCACCAGCTCCGGTGACGATGTTGATGCAAAAGTTGTAGAGACTACCAAGTTTGACACCAATACTATCGATCGCATCAAAGAATATAACAGCTCATCACAAGCAGCAAAGCCATTCTCTCTGCCGGGCAGCGGAAGAATTAACCCATTTGTCGAGTAAGGTAGTATAATAGATACTGTATGTTAATTTCAGCCAGCAGATTTATGAACACTCCGGTGATGAGCCTCCAGACAGGTGCGGAGTTAGGCAGGACTGCTCGCGAAATAATCGATCCGCGTAACTTATCAATCGTTGCCTATGAGCTGGAAGGTCCGCTTCTCGACCAGCGCCCAACGCTGCTTAGGCTGGACGATGTGCGAGAGATCGGCCCACTCGGTATGATCATCGACTCGGCTGATGAGCTCGTCGGCGTTTCAGACGTTATAGAACTACAAAAGATTTACGAATATAAATTCGTTTTGATGGGCAAACATGTCGTAGAAAAAGACGGTCGTAAAGTCGGTAAGGTCATTGGCTACACCGTGATGGCCGGCAGCTTTCTCATTCAGCAGCTTAGCGTGAAGCGTCCGCTGCTTCGCAGTTTTGGCGATACCGAAATGCTCATTCATCGCTCACAAATCGTCAAAGTGACCGACGATCAGATAGTCGTAAAATCAGCAACTGTTCCACGTCAAGAACAGCACGTCGAGAAGCCGGTTTTACAGGCATACGAAAATCCTTTCCGCAAAAAGCAGGCGTCGTAAAGCCTCAGCTATTTACTTCCTCAACATCATTCAAAGTAGAAACCACGTCGTCATAGGAAAAGCCTTGACGCACCAGATACTGCACGAACTTTTGTCTATCACCCGCATATCGACGGTGCTTTTTGGCGATAACTTTCCTCAGCTCCTGCTCGTCCGTACGGTCAGTTTTTTCAAGCGTTTGCGCGATAATGTCTGCGTGAACACCCTTTGAACGCAGCTCAGCCGTTAGCTTACGTCGACTTACGCCTTTACTAAGCTGACGATTTTCCACCCACCACCGCGCGAACGCTTCATCATCAACATACGCTTTCTGCTGGAGTTTACTCAGCACTCGCGACGCCACCCGCTCTGAATAGACCACAGGATTGTTCATACCAGTCTGTCCCTTACGAAGCGTTGGCTGGGTTTTTCGCCATAGATAATCCCTGACTTCCTTAACTGAATGTGGTCGCCGCAAGCAATATTCAAGTGCTCGCATATACAACTTGCCAAATTGGCTCTCTTCTTGCAGCTCTTCCAACTCCCCATCACTCAATTCACGGCCAACCTTAAGATTTAAGTCAGTCACCTGAGCGATATCCAAACTGAAGCTGTATACGCCATCAACACTCACATTAACGCGGTTGTTATCGCGAGCCTGAAGCGAGATATCAGTGATTTTCATAAAAATATTATAACGCGAAAACAGTGATCTCGCTACTGGCAGAGGTTACTCGACTACCTCGACCACCTTGCCATGCACGCCGTTGTAGCAAGCAGCAGCACGCGGCTCGGTGATGACCGGTAGTTGCCCTGGAATAGCGCTCATATTAACGTCGTCAAGCGTACCGGCCTCGACGCAACCAAGCGTGATGTGCGGGCGGAAGCCATCGACATCCAGCCCCGGATGAATACCATCCAGTGCCGCGAGTAATTGCTGACGCGCCTCAACCATCCAGGCAGTTTTCTGCGTGCGTAGCTCAACCCAAACACAGTTACCAGCCTTGTCTGGCAGGAAGTTAACACCATCAAGCGCCAACCTCCCGAGGACCGGTAGCGCCACAGCGGCCGACTTGAGGCGTGGCATATCCTGCTCAGTCACGTTAATCAATGTCACGTGTGGGATAAACTCACCAAAATCAAGGTTCATTGTTTCTGACAGCTCGCGAAGATACGCATTCTGCTTATCATCAAAGACGAGGCTGACTGACGCCATATGTTTTTCGACTGGATATGCAGCATCTGCTGCGCGCATTAGTTTTCTCCTTCTTTTACTTTCTCGCGAACCTTCTGATCAATTTCTGCCAAAACCTCAGGGTTTTCTTTCAGATACAATTTAGTTTTGTCGCGACCCTGACCGATGGTCTCGCCGTTATATTTGTAAAAGGCGCCAGATTTTTCGACAATGCCGTGCGTGGCTGCCAAATCCAGAATATCGCCAGTTTTAGAGATGCCTTCGTTATACATAATGTCAAACTCAGCGATGCGGAATGGCGGCGCGATCTTATTTTTCACCACCTTGATCTTGGTGCGGTTACCGAGGATATCATCGCCAACCTTGATCTGCCCGATGCGGCGAATATCCACCCGCTGCGAGGCGTAAAACTTCAGTGCGTTACCACCCGTCGTGGTCTCAGGATTGCCAAACATCACGCCAATCTTCATGCGAATCTGGTTGATGAAAATCACCGTGGCTTTCGACTTGTTGATGATACCAGTCAATTTACGCAGTGCTTGGCTCATCAACCGCGCTTGCAGCCCCATGTGCGAATCGCCCATATCGCCATCAATTTCCGCTTGCGGTGTCAGTGCTGCCACCGAGTCCACCACGATTAGGTCCACCGCATTTGAGCGCACCAAGGTTTCGGTAATTTCCAGCGCCTGCTCACCGTTGTCTGGCTGCGACACCAATAGGTTTTCGGTATCCACACCCAACCGCTTGGCGTAGCTCGGGTCAAGCGCATGCTCAGCGTCGATGAACGCTGCCGTACCGCCCTGCTTTTGAATTTCGGCAATAGCGTGCAGCGTCAAGGTTGTCTTACCCGAACTTTCTGGGCCATAAATCTCAATGATGCGACCCTTCGGGTAACCGCCGCCTAGCGCCAAATCGAGGCTCAATGAACCCGACGGAATCACTTCAACATCGACTTTATGCGCCTCACCAAGCTTCATGATCGAACCATCACCAAACTGCTTGGTGATTTGATCCATCGCTAGGCCCAAGGCTTTCAATTTTCCATCATCAACCTTTTTCTCTGCCGCTACCGACTTTTCAGTTTTTACTGCCTTTTTCTCATCAGTCTTAGCCATGATATCCCCCTCCTTAATTGATACTTTTATTATACATTCTCTAGGGCTTAAGGCCAAATTTTGCTATAATAGCGGTATATGAAAAAATGTTCTGGATTTACTGTTATTGAGTTATTATTTGTCATCATCATGCTGACCGTTGGCTTGGGCGTTGCGGTGGTGCAGGTCGGAAAAGTAAAAAATGCTAGTGACGACAGCCACAAAAAAACAGCCATCAATGCCATGTACTACAGCCTGGAAGAAAGCTTCTACAAACAGCACGGTTACTACCCAGAAACTTTGACTGACGACACCCTACCAACCATGGACAAAGCGCTACTCACCGATCCGAAAGGTAAAAAAATTGGCGATGCTAACAGCGCGTATCGGTACGAAACACAAAACTGCCAAGAAGGAAAATGCAAACACTTCACTTTGAGAGCAAAGCTGGTTAACGAGAGTGATTTCGTTAAAGAAAGTCGCAACAAATAGCTCAGTTACCAACTACTAGTCATCAACCGGGCGGCCATTCTTAAAGGCTTCAATAGCGTTATTGACAATTCCGATTTGATGCTTTGGGTTTGCTACAAAATGGAAGATGTAGGTGGTTTCTTCACCCTCGGTACTCAGCCGGATAGTTCCATAGTTAAAGATCATCTGTATAATGCCCGATTGACGAAAACTAGCATCTTCAATACTACCAAGGCTCACTGTTTGCTCATGGCGAGAAAACAAACTTTCCTGGATTTCCTGAATCACGCTTTCATTGGTCATGTAAAATTGGTTTTGTAAATAAACCCAAAGTGCTACCGCTCCACCCAACGCCGCCAATATAGCGAACAAGGTCGCGATGCCAAACATAGCTGTCGGAGATGGTACTGGCAGTAAACTTCCGCCAGTGATCAGTGACGGATACAAAAAAGCAAAGCCAAATATCACCATAATAATAATGGCCGTGATGGCAATTGGCGCAACAATACCGATGGGGTGACGCTTGATGTCCAAGATAACATATTCACCTTCGCTCAAATTAAGCTGTGGGTACTGTGCCACTGATTCTTCATGTTTGCGCTTTAATTCTTCACTAATGACCATCGGCTGCGGTTCAAGATTGCGTACCGTATGAACCACATCTGGTTCATTGGCATACTGGCTACGAATACGTGGATCAAAATTCTGCCCCTCCATTAATTCTGGAAGCACGGTCACATGAGACGGGCGCTGCGCAGTTGTTGACTGCGACTCTTCAGGTTGCGCATCTTGGGGCGGATGATAATACAGTGGCCTACCCTCAACGTCATATGCGGCTGGCTGTGGATTATTCGACTGTTGATCCTTCGTATCCATATCTACAGTTTATCATTTTTTAGGTTGATATCCCAAATGCGCCTGAGCACGCAGGGTGATGCGACGACCGCGCGGCGTACGTTCGATGAAGCCAATTTGCAGTAGATACGGCTCATAAAAATCTTCAATCGTCGTCGCTTCATCGCCAGTCAGAGCAGCTATCGTCGTTAACCCCACAGGATTATCACCGTAATTTTCTAGGATTGATTGCAGTAAATTACGGTCAGCTGGATCCAAGCCCAGCTCGTCCACTTCCAACATTTCCAAAGCGCTCGTTGTCGTTTTTACATCAATTATCCCATCGCCGTTCACGTCGGCGTAGTCGCGTACGCGCTTGAGTAGACGGTTAGCGATACGCGGCGTCAGGCGAGCCCGCGTCGATAATAAGTTCGCTGCTTCATGCCGAATCGACGACTCCAGGATGGCTGCACTCCGCGTCACGATTTTCGCGATGTCCTCTGGCTCATAAAATTCCAATCGGTAAATATGCCCAAATCGGTCGCGCAGCGGCGCCGCCAGACTACCCGTCCGCGTTGTCGCGCCGATGACCGTAAACCGCGGCAAATCCAGCCGAATCGACCGGGCTGCCGGACCTTTACCGATGACGATGTCTAGCTTGAAATCTTCCATGGCTGAATACAAAATCTCCTCCACCGCCCGACCGAGTCGATGGATCTCATCGATAAACAAAATATCGCCGTCCGCTAAATTGGTCAAAATTGACGCCAAATCACCGGCCTTTTCAATGGCCGGGCCGCTAGTGATGCGCAAATTTGTGCCCATTTCATTGGCGATCACCGTCGCCATAGTCGTCTTGCCCAGTCCTGGCGGGCCGTAGAGTAGTACATGATCCAGTGGCTCGCCGCGCTTCTTTGCCGCTTCAATTGCTAAGCGTAAATTACGCTTCAACCGCTCCTGCCCGACATACTCGCTAAAACTCTGCGGACGCAGACTGACTTCAATCCGCTGTTCCTCAGCGTCATCACTGTGCGAACTAGTATCAACTATTCTCTCAATTGCCATATATTCATTATATCATCCACAGCGGACCGAGCTAATCTCTCGTAAGCCGACTACGTAGCGCCTGCATAATTTTGTGAAACGTCTCGTCACTCACTATATGCACCGCATCCTCTAGGTGTCGTGGCCATTTCGGATCAGGAAATTCCTCGCCAGCAAAGGTAGCACCACCAAGATAGCGCGGATGTAGATGCCAGTGCACGTGTGTTGGCCGGCCAGCCTTAACCGCATTATTCATCAGGCATTCCCAGTTACACACATCGGCGCCAAACGCTGCTTTGACTGCCTGCTCAATTTGACGAATCACCTGATGTAGCTCCATCCAATCTGCCTCGTCCAGATCCGACAACGTTTCCTTGTGCTGGCGCAGAGTGATAAATGACTTACCCAAATAGCACTGATTCTTGTCAAGCACCGCCACCCAACGTTCGGTTTGCAATATGACATTGTCATCAGCCGCCGTCTGACCAACCAGCAGCGGACAGATTTCACATTCCTTCTGTATTGTGCATGTATTCATAATACCTCCTGGTATGGATTATACCAGCCATGCACTATTTATTCACATTTACAAAGACACGCCTGAACTCGTAAGAACAGTTGTGCCAATATGGTACGGAGATGATACCTGCTTCTCCTGAGCCATTGGCCAATCCTGAAATATTTCTTGGCTCGGCTCATCCAGTTTTGGGTTAGTGATGAACTGTCTATTCTCGTCAATCTGGCGCACCATCTGCTCAATCACTTCTTCTGCAGCACCACACTTTCTCATATCATTTTCTAGATACTGCTGATAATATGGCAAAAATATACGCTGTAATTTTTGAAAGTCTCGCCACGACAACTTGTCACACTCTTCGACACGGAATCTCATGGCATAATTCAAAAAATCTTGACCGCCTGACTGCCAGACATAACCAAGGTCGGCATGATGCAGTAATTTCGCCTCAATGCTATCACGGCAAATCTGTTCTTTTGGACCGATGATTGTGCCGATGATTGCACTTTTCATGAACTCATACTCAGCTGAGCCAGGTTCATAGTGTTCATCAAGAAATGAGACCGCATAATGCTCTTTGGTAGCATAACCATCTGGTGGCGGGCCAGCCTCAAACCCAGCATCGTGCGCTGCTGCCGCCACCAACAACAGATCCTTTTGATCTGAATTCATCGGGATCACATCCGTCAGCGCACGTATTGAGCGCATCACGTCCACGCCATGTGCGGGCTGATGATATGGATAATTCGGGTAGGTAGTCAACAGCTCAGCTGATAGCTTAGCAAGAGAAGCTGCCTGTTCTTTGTTATCAAATAGTGCCGTGAGATTTTCCTGTGAGGTATATTGGTCCAGCACCTTTGCTGACACTGTCAATTCAGGATCGGTCACTGTTGGGTCTTCTTGGTTAGCACAGTTTCGTTGTTCCCATAACTTTTTGTCAAGAATTTTTTCGGTAATAGTTCTATTCACAACCCTATTATTATATATCATTTGTACTATTTAGTCAATAGTACAGCGTCATGAACCCTGCAAGCGAGCTAGCCTGAACGGATATATTTCAACCCTTATTATTTCTTCAGTGCCTCGGTCACCCGCTGCGCCGTTGGCAAATTAGCATCAACATTTTCCAGCGCTTTAGTAGCATCAGCCAAGGTATAGCCCAGTGCCATCAGTGCCTCTAACGCTTCATCAGAAGTATTCAATTCAGTCTGGACTGGCGCGACCGCTCGACCATACTGCGTTGGCAAGCCGACTTTATCGCTCAAATCAACCACCACGCGTTCAGCAGTTTTTTTGCCGACACCAGCAGCTTTTTGCACAAACGCACTGTCGGCATTGGCGATGGCGTTACGTACGTGCTCTGCGTCGCCGAGGCTGAGAATTGCCAGTGCTGCCTTTGGGCCGACACCCTGAACCGTGATGAGCATCTCAAATAGCTTCTTTGCCGCCAGACTCGAAAAACCGAATAGCTCTTCTGTCTGCTCGCGCACGTGATGATAGGTATAAAACTTCACATCCTGATCCAACATCACCGCATCAAAATCACCAGCCGCCACGCTCACTTCATAGCCAACGCCGTGAACGTCGATCACCAACGATCCATTAAACTTCTCGGCAACTTTTCCAAAAACATGTGCAATCATACACTAATTATACCCGATTCATCGCTGCATGAGTAATTGCTGCCGCCAAGGCATCGGCACAGTCGTCTGGTTTTGGCACATCCTTGAGTCCCAAGTTTAAACGCACCATTTCCTGGACTTGCTTTTTATCAGCTTTGCCATAGCCCGTTAGCGTCTGTTTGATTTGCAGCGGCGTATATTCGGCGATCGGCAACCCCGCTTTTCGGCCCGTCAACATCGCCACGCCACGCGCTTCTGCCACAGAAATCGCCGTCGTCACATTACGAGCAAAAAACAATTTTTCAATCGACATCACATCAGGCTTGGTCTCAGTAATAATTTCCGTCAAGCTATCAAAAATCTCCTCCAGCCGCTCATCAATCGGTGTGTGAGCTGGCGTTCTGACGACCCCCGCCGTGACCAGCTTAAACTTACCGCCCGAAAAATCAATCACACCAAATCCCAAAATCCCTGTGCCTGGATCGATACCAATGATTCTCATGGTATGTATTATAGCAATGATTTGACCACTCAGTCACCAACCTATCGCCGCAATTTTCGTATCAATTGCGAAAGCTCCCAACGCCACTGCCACGCGCCGTAGCCTACCGCCAATAAACTAACGCCGCCAAACACCCACCAACCCCACGTCGCGCCAGCAACTTGTTGAACACCCGCTGTCGCCGAACCAACAACCGGCATGCTAGCGGTTTTTATCTTCCGACAACGCCGGGTGACTGGACTACGCTCAAAGCCTTCTGGGCAGTCTTTTAGAATGTCATCTGCGGCAGCGATTTTCTTGCAGCGGCCAGTTGCTGGGTTGCGAAATTGACCATCAGGACAGGGCTTCAAGGTTTTAGCGGCAGCCGAGGCGATTGAGCGGCACCGACCCGTCGCCTCACTCCGGTAATATCCCTCTTTGCACGGCGTTACAGTCTTTGCTGCTTCGATTTTCCGACAGCGACGCGTTTCAGGATGCCGATATTGACCGGCTGGACACGGCGCCAGCACATCAGGCCCAGCAGGCGGCGCTGAAATCTTCACACATTTACCCGACTCATTACGCATATAGCCACTCTGACAATCCACATATTCCTTAAACACATTGGAAGCACCCTCAGTCACCGCGAACGTTTGCACCCATTCACCGTCAAGCAAACTCCAGGAAGCACCCTTTGCTATTTTGTCATATGCAGTAGCATTAATTTCCGCGCCAAACTCATCCAGAAGATATACCTTACCTTTCATTTTTGGTAATTTTAATTTTGTATGTTTCACCTTGACCGCCCATAATTCACCGGGTTTCAGTTCAATATCACCAAGTACTTCTTGTGAATTATTACTACTAGTCTCCAACTTACAGCCAGCTGTCGTGATAGCCTTGTCGCTCACATTCACCAGTTCGATAAACGGCTCGTCAATGTGAGAGGCAATTTCATTCAGCTTCAAGCCTTCACATTTGTTGAGTGGTTTTGGCGACTCAGGAGCTTTACACTGCGGGCGTGCGTATGGCACAACCTCCTGATCATCAACTGTTTTGTTTGACGAAAAGTCAGCCAGATTATTTTTCGAATCAACGATGAGATTACCAGCAAAACAGCGCCAGACAGTTTTGATACCGCCAGTCACGGTTGTACCCAAAAACTTTTTTGCCTCACCCCAACCAATAACATCAGCAGGTGACCCGTCAGCCCGCGACAACACCACCGACCCTTCACCCTGAATCATGCTCGGCACCTTGTCAAACTTCACCGCTTTTGTCAGCGCCGTATCATTTGAAATCACCAAAAAGTCATTAGCGAAAATCACCTCATCCTTAAACTCTTTTCCGCCAGTTTTCACATCAGCCTTATAGTGTTCAATTTTCCAACCCGCTAGCTTCACATTGCTGTCTGTTGGATTATACAGCTCAATATATTTCTTGTCGGGGCTAACTTTTGAAATCAACAATGGTGCTGTTTTTTCGAGTGCTTCGTCAGTTGTTGGTGCTGGCTGAGGAGCCACATGTACTGGCACCGCAGTTGGTAGATTAGTTTGTGCTACCGGTTTTGCAGTCGGTTGCTCACCAACTAAGCTTGGCTCTGGTTGAGACGAAGGCGCAGTAGCAGCCGAATTGGGGCTAGATGGTGATGCGTCGTTTGCTGGCACCTCAGCCGTCTGCGATGTTTCACCACTAGACGCTGGCTCAACTCCCAGATTATCAACCGCCAAAACTGACGGCGACGGCATAATCAATGCCGCGATTAGTATCATAAGTAGTGTGTATCGCAAATATTTCATGCTCGCCCCTTGCTTATGGTTAACTACTTTTAGTGTAGCGTACTTTTTGCCAAAACAAAAACCGCCCCGAGAATGAGGCGATTTTTTCTGATAATCATGCTATTCTGCTGTGATATTGGCGTTAGTGTGTACATTCACCACATCGTCTAGGTCGTCCAGCGCATCAACTACTTTCATCAATTTCTGTGCGGTTTCTGCATCAGCGATCTCAACTGGTGTATTAGCGATGTAGCGCAGCTCGGCGTCTTTCACCTCCAGACCCTGCTCAGCCAATGCATTTCTAACGTTCGCCAGATCTTTCAGTTCGGTGTAGACAATAATCTCGCCGTCTTCCTCGACCGCGTCCTCAGCGCCAGCATCTAACACTTGCAGGAGCAATTCCTCACCCGTACCTTCCACAGTGATTACGCCCTTGCGGGTGAATTGAAATGCCACACTGCCAGCGTCAGCGATGCGCCCGCCGTTTTTGACCAGCGCGGTTTTCACTTCTGGCAATGTGCGATTACGATTGTCGGTCGCCGTTTCGATGATGATGCCGACACCGCCCGGGCCGTAACCTTCGTAAGTAATTTCTTCCAGCGCTGCTGCGCTTTTGTCAGCCACGCGATCGATTGCTCGCTGGATATTAGCACTCGGCATGTTGGCAGCCTTGGCCTTTTCGATCGCCATTGCCAAACTTGAATTCAATGTTGGATCAGTGCCGCCACGCGCCGCGATTGCAATTTGGTTACCCAACTTCGTGAAAATCGCGCCACGCTTTGCATCAACAATCGCTTTCTGCCGGTGCGTCGTTGCCCATTTACTATGTCCTGACATACTATCTCCTACCGTTTATCTATGTTCAATCTGTTAGTATTATATATCAAATACAGACGTGAGACAATTTAGACTGGCAAGCCCAAAGCTGACAACACGTTTGGCATGTCAATTTCACTGTCTTTTTGTACGCGAACAACTGGGTATCCATACTGCTGCGCCTCGGCCTGAATTCGCTGATCGAACAGCCGCGCCCACATAATCTCATATTCTTTCAGCTCATTAGCATATGTGTCAGCATCCGCATATAGACCACGACTAAATATCGCCTGCCTTAACGCGTCATCGCCTTCGTCAGTCAAGAATATTGATCGTACATCGCTAGCGGTCTGTAATGACGGTAGCAGCGATGGTAAAATATTAACACCTTCCAATACAAAACCTTCACGCCAGGTAAAATCATCCTCGATTAATTTCTTATTGCCAGGCCAGGTTTCAATGCCGTGCATGTATTCCCGTTCGGCTATTTCTTCCGGTGAAAATTGCTGGAAAAACTCAGCTGCTGACAATCCGTGCGCCGACAATAGATGCAGATATTGTTTTGGATCTGCCACGCCCTGCATGACCAACCGTGTTTGATCAGTTGACAGCCACGGCAGCGCCAGCTTCTGAGATAATTCTCGTGCCAGCGTTGTTTTACCAGTTGTTGGCATACCGCCAATCAAAATTATCATTCTCGCCATTACACCCATTATATCATTCGACAATGTTCACCTTCCCCAGGTTCAATTTTGTCTGCCTCTTCATCCACCACATGGCGCCAATCATCATCACATACATCACACCGCATTGCCACCAGGTGATATTCACCTCCATCTGCGCCCATTCCAGGCTCGCCAGCCAGTTGGCCGCCTGAATCATATAGCTCAGCAGCCAGGTTGTCGGCAGGGCAATGGCCGCGCCAATCATCGGTACTACGGCTAGTACGCCCGATGCAAACGTCAGCAACATCGCCAGCGGCACGAACGGCAAAATCAGCATATTAGCGATCAGCGCTACATTACTAACCACGCCGAAGCTCATCATCAACAGCGGCAGTGTCGCAAGCTGCGCCGACAGCGTCTCAACCAGAATTTGCCGAAACGTTCCAGGTTCTTTATCACCAAAGAAATACTTGTGCAGCAGCGGCGCCAGGATGATCACGCCCGTAAACGACGCGAAGCTCAGTTGCCAACCCAAATCACCCCAGCCAAATTGTGGATTGACCATCAGCGTAATCGCCGCCGAGACTGGCAGCAGCACCAGCGGATGAATCGTCCGGCCATAATACCAGGCTGCCAAACTCAGGCCCGCCACCAGCCCAGCCCGCGACATGCTCGGGCTCAAGCCCGTCACCGCCATGAAACCAAGGATCATCGTTGCCGCACTGAGCATTGCCAAATATTTTGACCGTTTGGCAAATAACCGCCGTGCCAGTCGCACTAAAATCGTCAAATTATAACCGCTAGCCACCACGATGTGCGTCAGTCCAGCAATCTTCAAATTATCGCTCAGTTCCGTCGGCATGGCTCGCCGTAGCCCCAACAAAAATCCCAAACCCAACGCCGACTCAGACTCTGGAATATGCTTGCGCACTCGCTCGGCAAACCAGTCGCGCACTCCGACCGCCACGTCGCCAGGAACTGGACGCTCAACGCTGCCAATTTTCGCCCGATACATACTCGCCGAAAAAGCCCCAAATCCCGCCGTCAATTTTCCCTGTATCTGGACGATGTCACTGCGTTTAATGGAACGCTTGTCAGCCGTCACCACCCATAGTTGTCCTGCCAATCTCTCGCCATTGATCCGTAAATCACTCAGTCGCAATACCGTTTTCCCTTTCTTGTCGATGTCAGGATCTTCCAAAACACGGCCCTGAATAACGGCGGTTTTGCCAATCAGCGAATCGTACGCCTCCAAGCCGGTTCGACCCAGCTCACCGCGCCACAAGCCCACCAAGCCACCAGCGATAAGTGCCACAATCATCAACGCCCGCCATCGCCAGACCATCACCACAGCCATTAATCCTAACCCGAGCACCAAAGTCCGCCAGTCAAACACCGTTGACCGCGGAACATGATGAATAGCAATGACGCCAACCGTCAACCCCAAACACCACGCCGCCACCAACCAAGAAATATGCAGTTCCCTGGTTAGATTGCGTATCGTCATATGTCTTTAGTATGACACATATTCTTGAAACGCATATGTTAAAAAGAAGATGTTCTAACGTCAGGATATTCTCGGGAACATATTCTTTGGAATGTTTCACATAACTCATTCAGTCTATCGGCTGAAGGTAGTTGATCTCTCCCGATCCCCGGAACTATTTTAGGCAAGTCCAAGATAAATCGCACGGACTGAGACGCCGACTCATCATATGGATCAATATCGTTTCTGGCTAAAATTTCACTCAATTCTCCCCAGAAGATTTTTTGCAGCCTACTCTCTCCTCCATATGTTTTAGTGAGTTCAGACTGGTTAATCCTCTTTCGTGAATCAATAACAATTTCCCGCAGTCTTTTAATACACTTACGAAAGTCCTCTTCATATTTACGGTCAAGGCTCCTGATCTGCTGAGTAACTGTCTTCCGGGAGTCACTCCTTGATCGCGCATCGGGAGCCCCTTCTTGTAGCCCATTGCTCTCATGACCAATTACCTTTGACAGCAATGCCTGGGCAGATGTCACTAGAGCTTTCTTTTTATCTAGTAGCGAATGTTTAGAGGGCTTGCTATCATACTGCTGCAGTAGCCTTTGTGACTCAGCTTCATCCTGTAGGCATTTCATATCTTCAATTGCAGTATCACGCCAATACGTAAAAGATTTTATACTATCACCAGCACTTCTTTTTTCGTCATAACTAAAGTCACCATTACCATCAAAATCATCCAATATTCGTTCAATTAGCGCCGGCAAGCCGGCAGACTGATAGTCCTGCCATTCTGTAAATCCATATTCTTCTAAAATTTGATCAGCCCGGTGCCAAAAACGATCAGCTCGCTGCTGTTGATCGACCGGCATATCACCAATAAAGTAGATATTACCCGCTCCCTGACTATCCGCCAAACCAGTCTGCATATCACCACTAACATACGAGTCCGGTGCTAACAAATTAGGCCTAACGGCTCTCCTTCCCATACTCGAGAAACATTCACTCAGTCCTTTAATCTGTGCTCCAAACTCTTTTTTACGACGCTGGCGGTTATATGCAAAGCTCAAGCCACCGGTTGCTATTCCTGCCGCCACTCCAGATAAGCTAACCGTTGGAGCAAAGTTAAACCATTCTAGCGCCCCGCCAGCAGCACCCGCCAGTGTCGCTCCTCTAACTCCAGCTAAGCCCATATCAATGGATAATTTTCTCCTATATTCTTGCCCCAGGAGGTCATCAATCTTTGTTAGCACACTCCCGACACCCACTCGGTAACGAGACATGCCACTCCATATCGTCACCGGGTTTTGTCCCAGCTGGATATATTGAGCATAGCCAACTGGCTCTTTGGTAGTTGGGTTGGTTACTTCTTGAGCGCCAGAAAAAATTGGGACACCACATCGCATCCCAACAAAATTCTTCAAATCATCACTGTGTTTTTCTACTATTTTGGTATATCGGGGCGGTACGTTTAAGTCGTCTAGATACTTCGTCATGTCCAAAGTTTTCTGCCGCACCCGAATAATATCAACAAATATGTTCGTCATCTGGAGGGCCCACCGGGGCTTGAACCCGGGACACCCTGCTTAAAAGGCAGGTGCTCTAACCAACTGAGCTATGGGCCCATCAAGAATGAACTTTTTCATTCTAGCACATACCGCATGATATATCAATGCTTCTTTGGACCAGGTTTGGACTTTGTTTTGACAGTGTGCAGTAAAAATAAATCCGCCAAACCCACCCCCAAGCCAGCGGTAATAATATATTGGCGCCAGGAAGTCAGCTGCCGCACTACTGTCTGTGCCGCACCATCAACCGCAAGATATTTCGCCAAGACACCGACCAATAGCGCCGCCACCAACAAAGTCACGACAGCTGCCGCCACCAGCTTTTCATGTTTCTTGTGGTATTTTGGGCCGCCAACCATCAACATTCCCATGGGTACGAGCAGCAATATTAGCGCCGCTACCACACCATCAGGCAGCCACGGTAGATTAATACCCACGCCACCCAAAATGACGCGCACAGCTTCCATCCACAATTCCACAAAAATATACCCAGCAGCCGCCGCCAGGGCCAGTGGACCGATGCGCCTACCTGTCACCAACACCGCCACAAAAATGACTACTAGAACCGCTACGAGCAACACTGCTACATTCATTGCGTCGCCTCGGTCGTAAATTCTACTTTGGCGCCTTTGACGATGCTCGATTTTTTAGCTACACCAGCAGCCACTTCCAAAACGTAGCGTGCCGGCACTTTGGGTTTGTATATTTCATACGGCTCAGCATCAGGCTGCACCTCATGCTCAATGTGTACTACTTTTTTGTCTTTATCTAACCAGATGATATCGAGCGGAAAACTCATATTGCGCATCACCATTTCCCACTTGTCATCACCCTCAAATTTAAACAGCATCGCTTGGTTATCCGTCAAGCTCGTCCGATCACTCAGACCCTTATACCGCTGCTCAGCCGTTTCCGCAATTTCAGCCTGCAATGTCGCCTGACCAGCCCTGACCACGACTGGGCGAGGTTTATTGACATCGCACAGCAGAGTATAGGCACCGTAAGCGATCATCACAATGATCATAATCATGATACATCGAGAAATGAAATGATGCCCCTTACGAGCTGTCTGCATAAGCTCCATAGCTCAATTATAACACTTATGTTTTATATATAAACCACGGGCTAATCAGGAAAACAAACCGCGCTTTTTGGAGGTGTTAAATTGTTCCAAAAGTTCACGTTGTTTTTTGCTCAATTTGGTTGGCGTGTCAACGATGATACCAACGATGTGCGGGCCACGAGCATCATTCCTCAGGTGTGGCACGCCATGCCCTGATAGCTTAAAATCAGTACCGCTTTGGGTGCCAGCCGGAACTTTCATGCGCACTACACCGTCCACCGTTTCAACATCAATTTCCGTACCCAGCGCCGCATCAACCATAGAAACATGCTCTTCCGAAAGAATGATATCGCCTTCACGAGTAAACTTTTTGTGAGCTTTGACTCTGATTTGAACGTACAAGTCTCCTCGCTCGCCATCTTGAATCGCTTCACCATGTCCACGCAAACGAATAGCCGCGCCATCATCAATACCTGCTGGAATTTTGACCGTAATCTCGCGGTTCTTACGCGTCGTTCCCTTGCCGTGGCAAACTGAACATTTCTTTTCAGGGATTTTACCTCGACCATTACAGGTTGGGCAGGTGATAGCTTGTTGAATTTGCCCAAAGATGGAATTCATCACCCGCATCTGCTGGCCAGACCCTTTACAATCATCACACGTCTTCAAACTATACCCAGGCTCAACACCCTCACCTTTACAGTGTTCACATTCATCATCCATCGTCAGGCTGATTTTTTTCTCAACGCCAAATACAGCTTCTTCAAAGGTCAAAGCAACCGTTGTTTCTATGTCGCGACCGCGCCGTGGACCACCTTGCCGCCCAGCGCCACCACCAAAGAACTGACTAAAGATGTCGCCAAAGCCACCGCCAAAATCAAAGTTGACACCTTCTGCACCAAAACCGCCAAAGCCTTCAAATGGATTGCCGCCAAAGCCACCGCCCGAAGCTCCGCCGACACCGGCATGGCCAAATTGGTCATATCGCTGTCGCTTTTGTTTGTCTTTCAGGACTTCATAGGCTTCATTGACCTCTTTGAACTTCTCTTCATCACCGCCTTCTTTGTCAGGATGATATTTCACTGCAGCTTTACGAAAAGCCTTCTTGATTTCATCTTCAGAAGCGGTTTTAGACACGCCTAACACTTCATAATAATCACGTTTGGTCATATATTCTATTGTACGGTTCGTTAGCACTCATGTCAATAGAGTGCTAGTTAGATAGCCAATTTACATAATCTTTTGACTTTTTTTATATTCTGTGATATACAGAGAAGCATAGGCTTTGTAAAAACATAAATACAAGTCGAAGCGAGGATACTATGGTACAAACAACAGCAGTCTTAGAACGGCAAAATACCAACCTTAGCACAGCTCCATCGAGCTTTGAAGAGCTGGAGAAAAGGTTTTACTCGCTTGAAGAAGAAAAACAAATCGAAAGCCTGATGCCACTGGCTAAAAAACTGGCCGAAGATCCAGAGCTAGCTGAACAGTTTGGTGTGTTCAAATGGCTAACTATAGGTGATTATGACCGTGAACAACGAAATGCCGGTAGACACCCTTGGCCAGAGCTAGAAATTAACGGTGAAAAACGCATCTTTTCGGTACCAGTCGTTGCTGGTATTGTCCGCTGGGAAGACCGTAATGGAGAGCCTCAGTATAGTGCCCTTTCGGTCATGAAAGACAACTGGCGCGGCGACCCTGATGCCTGGCTGGTCACAAAATTTGGCTTTAAAAAAGGACAAACCGAACGGCTTGAAACGCTCGGCACCACGGTTGATGCCGCCAATCAAGGCACCATTGTCCTTAAACCGCGGAATTATCACAACATGCCGCCATTAAGCCGTCCATCAATTGACAAAACGCCAATGTATCAGCTGGAAAGAATTGCCGTTAAACTTGATCCGACCTACCATTCAGTGCACGCAGAATACCATGAGCCATATCAAGACCGGCGGGAAGTTATGGATATTGAACTGCTCTGGGAGGCGATGTCGCGTGAGATTGGTGAACGAGTTGATGACCTATTCCCAGAGTCTGATGATATGGAGACCGCTCCATCAACGGGCGCTCCCAAAAAACTTGCTGCCTACACACTCCAGCAGGTTATGAAAAAATAATTCAGCAGAATTTCATCAAATTCGTGATTTGGCTGCGCACAGTGCCGCGTGCAATTCACGAGCATCACTATACCGGCCCTCCCACGGTCCAGTAGCGATTGTCATTATTTCTTGTATATCTTTTTGCTGAGACAGCGCAGGTTTGATACGGTATTCTGGGAAATCACTACCTGATTCCCAAATCAAATCATGTGTTAGCTCATGAAACACCATACCGATGGCATACACATCAAATCGGTAATCAATGAACAAGCCTGACTTGGCAATCTCTGGTGCATGTTCCCTGTTCCAGCTTGAATGCGGTCTAGTCTGTATATACGGAGATCTAACCTGGTTATAATCAAATAGCGTCAGTATTGGCCGGCTCTCAGTCTCATCGTAGAAGATGTTCGTTGGTCGGATATCATGGTGCACCAATCCTCGTTCGTGGAGGTATCCGGCAGCTTCTGTCACCTGTACCATCATATTGAGCACTGTCCTGGCGACAATCTCACCATCATTAATCTTTTGTTGTACAATATGTTTCTGCTTATCTAACGTAGCGCCCATGAGCGGGTATACTTCGTGGAGCGGCTCTCCCTGTGCTGCCCGAATAGCCAGCGGTGCCAGGAGATGATTTGGCTGGTCGTTCATCAATTGTTGCATCAGTTCGACCTGGGGGCTAGCTGCGCATGCCAGTATATGTCTGCCTACCTTATGAACTCTCCCTTGCTCATCAACTGTAAAACACGAAGAATATGTATCAAACTGGCTCATAATTACTTATATAACAATTCGCTGGCAGCGGCGCAAGCATAAGCCTGGTCCAGACAATACAAAACTACCCCTTGAGAGGGGTAGTTTATGTCACGAGTCGATGCCGAGATTATTTCTCGTCGACCACCTCGCCTTCGACTGGCTCGTCTTTGTCGGATTTTTTATCACCCGTAGATTCATCAGCCTTGTTATCCTCAGCAGCTTGCTGGTACATTTTGGCACCGATTGGCATGATGGCGTCCTGCAGTGCTTTAGCTGCCGCTTCCAGCTCATCTTTATCATCAGCGTCTTTATGCTTTTCCGCTTCCTTAACCGCTTCGTCAATTGCCTTCTTGTCGTCCTCAGAAATCTTATCTTTGAACTCATCCGGCATTTTCTTTGCCTGGTAGATGGCGTTTTCTAGCTGGTTTTTAGCGTCAACGGTTTCGCGCTTTTTCTTGTCCTCATCAGCGTGCAGTTCGGCTTCCTTCTGGGCTTTTTCGATATCTTCCTTACTCATGTTGCCAGAGTTTTGGATGGTAATTGATTGCTCCTTGCCGGTACCTTTGTCTTTAGCAGTAACATTGAGGATACCGTTGGCGTCGATATTGAAGGTCACTTCAATCTGCGGCACACCGCGTGGTGCTGGCGCAATACCATCGAGCTCAAAATGCCCCAGGCTCTTGTTATCTTTAGCAAATTCGCGCTCACCCTGCAAGACATGGATTTCTACTTTTGGCTGATTGTCAGCGGCCGTCGAGAATACTTCACTCTTGCTGGTCGGCACGGTGGTATTACGCTCGATCAGCTTGGTCGACACACCGCCCATCGTCTCGATACCAAGGCTGAGCGGCGTCACGTCCAGCAGCAACACATCCTTGACATCGCCAGCCAGCACACCACCCTGAATGGCTGCACCAACTGCCACCACTTCGTCTGGGTTAACGCCTTGCATTGGATCTTTGCCGAATAGCTTCTTCACTCGCTCAACCACCGCTGGCATACGGGTCATACCACCAACCATAACGATTTCATTGACGTCAGATTTTGATAATTTAGCGTCTTTGAGTGCTTTTTCAACTGGCACGTCAAGGCGATCCAACAAATCTTTCACCAAATCTTCCAACTTGGCCCGTGTCAGACTCAGTTCAAAGTGCTTTGGTCCATCAGCATCAGCGGTGATGAACGGAATATTGACTTCGTATTCAGTAACTGTCGACAGCTCCTTTTTGGCCTTTTCGGCTTCGTCCTTTAGACGCTGCATGGCCGCATTGTCTTTGCGTAGGTCGATGCCTTCTTTAGACTTGAAGTCATCCAAGAAGTAGTTAACGATGACGTTATCGAAGTCCTCACCACCGAGGTGGGTGTCACCATTAGTGGCTTTCACCTCAAACACGCCGTCGCCGAGTTCCAGAATGGAAACGTCAAACGTACCACCACCAAGGTCGAACACCACGATGGTTTCGTCATTTTTACCTTTTTCCAGGCCGTACGCCAAAGCTGCCGCCGTTGGCTCATTGATGATGCGCTTGACTTCCAGACCGGCAATTTTACCAGCATCTTTGGTAGCTTGGCGCTGCGAATCATCAAAGTAAGCTGGCACGGTGATAACCGCTTCAGTAACTTTTTCACCCAAGAATGCCTCAGCATCAGCCTTGATCTTGCTAAGGATCATAGCTGAAACTTCTTCTGGTGTGTATTCTTTGTCGCCCATCTCTACTGCTACACCGGTACCTTTTTTAACAATCTGGTATGGCATGATATCGAGGTCTTTTTGGACTTCCTTGTCAGTAAACTTACGGCCGATCAAACGCTTGACACCGTAAATAGTGTTCTTTGGATTGGTTACACGCTGACGCTGAGCCACTTGTCCAACCAAGCGCTCACCCTTTTTATTAATTGCCACCACTGATGGCGTGGTACGGTTACCTTCAGCATTAGCGATAACTTCTGGCTTGCCTGCCAGCATGTACGCAAAGGCACTGTTAGTTGTACCGAGGTCAATTCCGATAATTTTACCCATATGATTCCCCTTTCTTATTATGATCACATCTGGTTTTTCTTATATTCATTTTAGCACTCTTTTATGTCGAGTGCCAACTATTTCAGTATAAATAATTAGCACTCGCGTGTCAAGAGTGCTAATTATTTATTTAGTGTCTTTATTACATCTTTTTGCGGATGAACCAAACTCCGGCACCACCAGCTGCTACCGCTACTACTGTTACAGCGATGACACTAGCACCGGTATCTGCCAAGTAGCCACCCTTGTTGGTCGCCTGAGTATTCTTGCCAGTGCCGTTGGTTGTTGCACCGCCAGGGTTCGTAGGCCCGGTAGGATTACCAGTACCACCACCAACGCCAGGGTTAGTTTGCTGTTGACGCTCGTAGACACCGACTGGGTCTACGATAGTACCATTTGCAGCCTTATCCTCGTCACCAAAGCCGCCGTCAGTCAAATCATAGGTTACTGTCGTATGCTTACCATCAGCGGTCGTGCCAAATGTCACGCGATTAGTGATATCTTCTTTGACAGCACCGCCACTTATCTTGACCACGGCTAATTGACTATGATCAGCGTAATGTTTACTCAGAGTCAGTGTCACGCGCGTTGTGTAGCCGACCTTGGCAGTCTGGCCGGTACAGTTGATGGTAAAGCCAACGATGTCACGCAAGACACGGCCGTCATAATCATTCGGAGCAGCTGCCACTGCGGCTGAAGCAATGTTGTAGCACTGGGTGCCAGCTGTAGCAACAGTCACCGTACCACCACCTGGCTGCGCAACAGTCGCTGAAGTGGTTGGCGTGGTTGGCGTTGGCGCTGGATTGACAACAACAGCGTTCAATTTTGCTTGCAGCGCTGTTTTTTTAGCAGGATCTTGCACCTTATTCACTAAGACCTTAGCGGCATCAACGGCACTTTGTGTTTTATCAGCTTCTGCCTTGGCAACTGCAGCCTGAGCAGCGTCTTGAGCGTCTTGCTCTTTTTGCTTGGCGCTAGCCACTGCACTGTTGAGGTTAGCGATCGCTGATTGAAGGTCTGACGCAGATGGATTTGCCTGGTTCAAGATGGCCTTAGCAGCGGCAAGAGTTGAAGCAACTGTCGGATCCGATTTGATGTATGATGGTGTCGCTTCTGCAGCAGTGATGGCTGCTTGCAAGCTTGCTTTATCAATTTTCAGTGCATCGAGCTTGCCCTGTAAGGCTGTGCGTGCATTGTCCAGCTCAGACACTGAGACATTCGCGTTATTTATAACTGCTTCAGCTGCCGTGACCTGCGCTTGAAGAGCGGCGATAGTGCTACTGCTCATGCCGGCAACCGTGGCTGGATCTTTAGCTTTAGCGATCAATGCAGTGAGGGTTGAGCGAGCACCAGAAATAGCGTTGGTTACCGCATCGAGCCTTGCCTGGAAGGCGGCCTTCTTGCCTGCGTCACCTACTGCATCAACTTTGGTTTTAGCGGCAGCAACGTCAGATGGACGCTTGGTTGATTCAGCATTGGCTACTGCTGCTTCAGCCGCGGTAACTTTCTGCTCCTCTTCACTTGGACCAACCGGTGCATTGTTAGTAGTCGTGTAGATGGCGCCACCGTATGCTGCTGCAGCGATTTTCGAGCCGTCGGCAGAGCTGGCAATTGCTGCCCAGTTTGGCACACCAGCAGACGTCTGAGCCACCCAGGTTGCGCCACCGTCATTTGAGCTGTAAATGTATCCACCGCCACCAGCAGTTGCTGAAAGTTTTTGACCATCGTCAGAAATAGTAACCGCAGTCCAGTTATGAAGTCCATCAGCCGCTCGCTCAGTCCAGGTTGCACCAGCATTGGCGGAAGTGTAAATCCTGCCACCAGTTGCTGTTGCTACTAATTTATTGCCATCGGCGGAGCTGGCAACTGCTGACCATTTACGAGAGCCTGAGTTTGCCTGTGCAGTCCAAGTTACGCCAGCGTCGGATGAGGTAAAGACTGTGCCATCCTCAACCGTTGCCACCAACTTGTTGCCATCGGCGGAACTAGCAACTGCTGACCATTTACGAGAGCCAGAACTTGCCCGTTCGGTCCAGTTCGCGCCAGCGTCGGATGAGGTAAAGACTGTGCTACCTTTGGCTACAGCTACTAGCCTGTTGCCATCGGCGGAACTAGCGATTGCCGTCCAGTTGTGAGACCCAGGGACACCACGTGCGGTCCAGTTTGCGCCAGCGTCGGATGAGGTAAAGATATAACCACCCCAGTCGTATAGTGCAGCCAGTTTATTACCGTCAGCAGAGCTGGCAACTGCTAGCCAGTTGCGGTCGCCCGCCCCAGGGTGCTCAGTCCAGTTCGCGCCAGCATCGGATGAGGTGTGAATCTTACCGCCCCATGCTGCTGCAACCAATTTACTGCCGTCAGTAGACCCGGCGATTGAGGACCAATTTCGAGAACCTGCCACATCACGCTTTGACCATGTAGCACCCGTCTTTGGTACAGGTGTCTCAGCCGGCTGTGTGCCCGCACCCTTTTGGAATACACGAACGTAGTCGATCAACATGGTTTGCTTCGGGAAACTATCTGAAGGAGAGATTGGTTTCTGATCCGCATCTGCCTCCACGTAGTCGTTTATGATAAAGCGCCATCCCTCATCAAACGTCTTTTTAATCAATGATGCATCAGCTAATTTTGTCAGAGGAGCAGCTGGTGTACGTTCAATTTCCTTGCTGTCAGTGGGGCTGGCGTGATAATGATATGCGGTGATTGGCTTGTCATCCACAAAATACTTAACCGTCTCACCATCATACTCGACCGCCCATGTGTGCCATTCATAGGCCAATGTACCTGGCTTGGAGCCTGCTCGGTGTTCATCGCTGTGGATAATCCTCCTGGTTCGCCAACCATTTTTCCAATTGCCAGAAACGCCATGATGGTAACAGGTAGCATGGGTACTTGACCAGGTATATGCTGGTGTGTAGGAGTACCATTCAATGATGTCTAGCTCGCCGTATGGGTCATTAGCATTAGGATTATCATTACAATTCTTTAATGAGACACCATTAACCATCCACAGTGATGGTCGTGTACCATTTTTTCCATTCCAGTTAAATTTGGCGCGAATCTCGGCGCGGAAAGGTTTTGTACCATCCACCACCTTAGTCTTATTCGTCACTCGACCGCTAAGGTATCGTGTCATCTTACCATTTGGACATGGCGTTTCGCTAGCATTAGAGTCATTCAATGGTTCATCAAGATTTGCAACACAGTGGCGCTGCGTTTTGATCTCTAGATAATCATTGTTGACAACCCTGACGTTGCTCGGATTGTAGGCTAGGTGATTATTGCCATAATTATCTTTATTTTGTTTGAATACGTCCCAGCTATCAGGCACTGAGGTACCTTTAAACTCCTCGCTCCACACAACGCCCCATTGACTTGCATTGGTGCTACCGTTGTACAGTAAAGCTAACAATAAGATACCACCAGCTGATACTAGTGCTACGAATAATCGTTTCGCCATCCCCTTTTTCTCCCTGTGTTTATGTTAAAAACTCTTGCCAAAAATTATAGCGCTAATACATTCTGATTGCAAGCATTGTTGTAAATAAAACTATTGATGTCTGGGGTGAAATACGGTAAATTATCGCCGCGTGACTTTGACCATTGCGTCGCGAATCACCGTGCCGTCAAGGGTATAACCAGCACGTAGCTCCTCGGCGACAACTTCTTTATCGCCGTCTGCTTCTTCGTCAAACTGCACCGCCTGATGCAGCTCAGGATTAAACAACGTCCCTGGCTTGGCATCAATTTTTTCTAAGCCAATTTCTTTGAGCTGCTTGTCGAGCTGTTTGCCCAAACCAGCCATGCCTTTAGCCCAAGCGTTATCTGCTAGTTTCTCCGGCACATTAGCAATCGCTCGCTCAATCGTATCAATCACTGGTAACAATTTCATCACTGACTTGGCCTGACCCATGCTGTGGGCTGACTGCTTTTCGGCCTCGACACGCTTACGATAATTCTCAAAATCGGCCCGTGTCCGCTGTAAGTCCAGGGTCAACTCATCAATAGTATGTTGCAAATCATCAATCTTCTTGTGTTTCGTCATATTCCTCCTCTATCCTTACACTTCCTCTAACATCGCACCCGTTCGCCTCACCAGCTCCATCGTTCGACGGTAATTCTGCCGAGTTGGACCGATCACACCGATGTAACTGCGATCACTAAACGATGAACGAAACTTACTGATGATCAGGGTCGCGCCACTTGCTTTACCGATTGGGTTCTCGCTACCGATAAACACGTTGAGCGGTTCATTGGGCGCAGCTTCAACTAGCCAGGGCTCAATATTGTCAATCAGTCTGGCGATGGCCTGAACGTGATTGCCTTCAATAAACTCTGGCTGAGAAAACAGCTGTGTCATGCCATTCATGTACAGGTGATCACCAAACGAGGCAAAGCCGAAATTGCCCGTCAGCTCAACCAGACTATCAACCGCGCTGCGGATGGCTCTGTCAGATTTATCAACGTGCGAATTAACATGCGCTTCGATCGCCCTCGCACTGCGATCGATACCACTTGGCAGTTCAGTCATTTGCGCAGCGGTGATGCCATTAACATAAAACCGATAGCCTTTGTCAGTCGGAATGCGACCAGCACTGGTGTGCGGTGCCTCGATAAATCCCATCTCCTCGAGCTTGGCCATTTCGCTGCGGATAGTGGCGCTGGACACACCAAACAATTTGGCAAGCGTCACACTACCAACTGGCGCCGCAATTTCAGCGTACTGTTCGATGATGGCGGCCAAGATAGCCTGCTGGCGTTCAGTCATGGATACATTATAGCGTACATCTGGCACTCATACAAGTAGAGTGCTAAGTTGTCTTCTGCTTGGCACGGCGTGCAGTCGTGCGAGTGTGAGTGAACTGCCTGGCCGCGTCAGACGATAGCATCAGGATAATCGTGATATTAATACCGATGAACGCCAGGGTGCCAACGCTTGTCCAGGTGATTTTACCGATGGTCAAGGTGAATGACGTTGCCAACACTGACAGGCTCGACAATATCATCAAGAGTAATCGGTCTTTGTTCGAGCCGCGGAACGTACCTCGTGACAGCACAGCTGTTACTAAGATCCAACCCGCGCTCAAACTCAGCACTCCTCGAATCGTCCACTCCGCTCCTGTGGCGGCCACAGAAGTGTCCAAGCCCTCAACGATAAAGTCCTGGGTTGTCTGATGCAACAATTCGTCAAACAACAGAAAATCAAACAAGGCGCCCATCAGGACAATCGCTATAGCCAAAACGGTAAACAAAATAGCAAACGATATTTGCGGCGGTCGGCGATTCCATAATTGTTGCAGCACCGTATCGTGTTCTTCCGCGGAGATGGCATATTCATGCGCGGTTGCATCCAAAATAAGCCCTGCTCTTTCGGCAATTGTCTGCTGATTTGCTACAACTGCCGCCAGTTCCAAGACCGGCAAGTCACCATCCGTCTGAATACTGTCGCCCCCACCATTGCGCGAGTGATAACCCGTCGAAAAGTCTTTCAAATTTGTCACTGCCACCTGCGGTGTGTGCTCAGTGACGGTCTTCACGATATAGTCACGCTCGATGTCAGTATTTTCATCAATTTTATGAGTAACTTGCAGAGTAAACAATGACAATCCAACACTTTTGTCGTATGTCCCTGCTGCCAGCCAATCGACCTGATGGCCACCAGGCAGCAACCAGCCCTGAGGGCAGCGCCAAAACCGCACGTGATGACGTTTGCCAGGGCTACCGTCTACTTCTTGCTGATAGGCAAAATCTTGACGACGACCAAACAAGAATAGTGATGACACAGGAGCTGAAGCATAGCTCCTGCCAGTCAGCGTAGAAAAAATTATCTTCCAAGCTGACCGAACGGTGATTTCATCAGCAATCGTCCAACCAGCATCAATCATCACTTGATGTAGCTGGGCTTCTGAGCCTCTGAGCGCCACATTGACTGGGTCACCTAATAATCCGTCAGCAGTCCGCGTACGACCAATGAAATAGTTTGGCACATACAAACTACTTAAAATACGGTGTAGCCGAGGCAAAGCTAAGTATGCCATGATAACCCAAAACAGCGCAAAAAACGCCACCAGCCACCAACCGCCAGAATACCAGCCCTCACGCCAAACCAACCAACCGAACCAAAATGAAGCCAAACCGGCCAACAAGAAAAACGCCTGGTCGATCAGCGCAGACAATGACCATGGCGAACGACGCAGGGCCGAAGCTCGTTTTTGGATATGGTCAGAAACCTGGTGACGATAACTCATACGATACTATTATACTGTCGAATATTTTCTAAAAGCCTCCTTGCGGCCAAACGGGCTTCATCGTCTTGCTGGTTAAACAAGTCACCCCGTTCAATGATGTCATGACAGACACGGACCGCTCTATCAAGGTCATCATTAATAATAACATGATAATACGGTACAGAAAGTGCTTGTGTCATTTCTTTGATAGAACTAGCCAGCCGTTTCGGCCATTCAGCGTGAAATGCTTCCTCGGTAGTATACCGACTTTTCAGACGAGTCAGCCAGGTTTCGTAGTCGGGAGGTATGATAAAAATTGAAATACTTTGCGGAGCTAAAATCTCATATTCAGCAGCGCCTTGCACATCAATATCAGCGATGACTGTTTTGTTTTGTTCATAGGCCGCCCGAATCTCAGCCGCTGAAGTGCCATAGACTGTGCCATGAACAAATTTAGCCTCAATAAATTCTTGATTTCTCAACATTTGTGCAGCCATGGTCGAGTCGATGAAATGGTAATCGACACCGTCAACTTCTGGACGATTATTGTTAATACGCGGCGCACGAGTTGTGTGCGAAACGATGCTGCTAAAATCTGGAATCTGCAATAATCGCTTTTTGATGGTGTCTTTACCGGCGCCAGAGATGCCAGTCAATAGGGCAATCTTGGCTTTCTTGATCAGCTCGACGGTTGGCTCAGCTGGTTGATAATTAGCAATCAACCGCTCCAATTCGTCCATGCGTTTAGCTGTTCCTACGTTTGACGATCCAAAGGATACCTGCACCAATACCAACAGCTGCGAGTGAAGCGAGTGGCCAGACATTGTCACCAGTGTCAGCCAAGTAACCTTTGCCAGTTGGCTTTGTTGGCTGGGCAACTGGCGCACCGGGATTGGTTGGCTGAGCAGGAGTTGGTGTTGGGGTTGGCGTCGGGGTTGGTGTTGGTGGGGTTGGTGGGGTCGGTGGGGTCGGTGGAGTGACTGGCGCTTCCTTAACGGTCGCGGTACTGATGAAGCCATTGTTCATAGCCGCCGCAATGCGAGCACCGTCGCTAGACATCGCGATAGAGGACCAGGCGCCAGTTGCAGCCGTGGTTTGCTCTTCCCAGGTAGCACCTGAGTCACTTGAAACATATATTACGCCACCAGTGACGGTTGCAGCCAATTTAGTGCCGTCTGCAGAGCTGGTGATGGCAGTCCAAGCACGATTGCCGGAAGCGGCTTGTTCTTGCCAGGTCACACCTGCGTCATTTGAGGTGTAAACCGCGCCGCCATTGACAGTCGCGGCGAGTTTAGTACCATCGCTTGATCCAGTGATGGCAGTCCAGGCACGGTTGCCAGAACCGACTTGTTCTGTCCACGTTACACCTGAATCATTTGAAGTAAATACTGCACCACCAGTAACGGTTGCAGCCAGTTTGGTGCCGTCAGCAGAGCTGGTGATTGAGGTCCAAGCACGGTTGCCGGAACCAGCCTGCGGTGTCCACGTTGCGCCTGAGTTACTGGAAGTAAATACTGCGCCGTTTTTAGCTGTTGCAGCCAGTTTGGTGCCGTCAGCAGAGCTGGTGATTGAGGTCCAATCAAAAGAACCACCCGTTATACCATTGCTTCTCCAGGTTTGACCTCTATCCTCTGAGGTTAAAATGTAACCACCCCAGTGGTACACACCAGCCAATTTAGTACCGTCAGCAGAGCTGGTGATCGCAATCCAGGCGCGAGAGCCAGAGTCAACTCGCTCAGTCCAAGTCAAACCAGCATCATCTGATATATATACTGAACCGCCGCTCATAGTTGCAGCGAGCTTATTACCGTCAGCAGAGCTAGCAATTGAAGTCCAAGGGCGACTACCAGAACCAGCCTGTTCTGTCCATGTAACTATTTGTTTTGCATTAGCTGATTGGCTAAATACCGCAATCACCGCAGCAATTACCACCAAACACCCTGCCTTAGCAGCGCGGGCTATTGTTCTTTTTCTATTACCCCAGAGCGACCCCATTGAATAATCTCCTTTTTATTGTTTTATGGCAATATCTAATATAATCACTGCCAGTATATCATGATGTCGCTTATGTTAGCAAGCATATTTGCCAAGTATTGACGACTTTATAACAGTTCACGCAAAATGGCTTGCCAATCAGGAAATTCATCTGAACCAAACCGTATCAATCGCCCTGAAAAGTCACCCGCACCATTTGCCGTCCGATCATCGATCAAGATATCGCCTCGACTCAGATGCTTGACCGATGAAAAAACAACCTTGCGAAAGAAAATATTCTCCCGACCATCGCCGCCAAAATACTTCTTCACCCACGCCAGTTTATCACCCAGTGCCGTCGGATTCTCCCATGGCGATGACGACAGGATATATAAATCATACTTTTCCTTCAGCTTATCAACCGCCTCGAGGGCGCCCGGCATCGGATCCATCAGTGCAAAAACACCCGGAATATTATCATATTCACCCGCAAACTTCTCAAGCATCTCAGGCAGGACCTTCGTCAAAGCCGACGTAAAGTCGACCAGTACGCCGTCCATATCAATATAAATAATTGGTTTCTTCATAATCAATCCCTCTTTAACATCACCGTAAACGCTTCTGACGGAATGTCAACCTTGCCGAAGCGTTTCATGCGCTTTTTACCACGAGCTTGCTTGGCGAGGAGTTTCTTTTTGCGACTGACGTCGCCACCATATAGGTAGCCAGTAACGTCTTTACGGTAAGCACCGATGTTCTCGCGGGCAATGAATCTACCGCCAATCGCCGCCTGCAACGCCACCTCAAAGCTCTGGCGCGGCACCACGTCTTTGAGTTTTTTGACGATTTCCCGGCCCAAGCCTGGCGCCTCAGAGCGGTGACACATCACACTTAGCGCATCAACCATCTCGCCCGCCACATAAAAATCCACCCGTACCAAATCTTCCGGCCGGTAGCCCACCAGCTCATAATTAAACGAACCATAGCCGCTGGTGGCCGACTTCAGTTGATCATAAAAATCCGTCAGCAGATTTGCCAGCGGCGCCGTAAAGGAAATCAGTGCCCGCTCATCGATGTAGCTAAGGTTTTTTTGCCGGCCGCGCTTGGCGACAATCAGCTGAATCACCGCACCAATATAATCTTGTGGCACTACAATTTCACCGTCAATCCACGGCTCGCGAACCTCGGTAATTTGTGCTGGGTCAGGTAGTTCGCTGGCCGACTTAATATCCAACTCCTCGCCATTGGTGAGGCTGACTTGATAATCAGTACTCGGATTGGTGACGATGAGATCCAAATTATACTCGCGCTCCAGCCGCTCACGAATGATATCCATATGGAGCAAACCAAGAAAGCCGATCCGCACACCATAGCCCAGCACCGGCGAATTTTCCGGCTCAAACTGCAGCGCCGAATCACTGAGACTCAACTTCTCAATCGCCTCCTTCAGGTCATTATAATCTTCGTTAGACACCGGGAAGAAGCCCGCATAGACGAAGGGCTTGACTTCTTTGTAGCCAGGGAGGGGCTGGACAGTAATTTTTTCAGTCATTGTGTCATATTATAGCATTTTACAGAGATACCGTCGAATCACCGTGTTAGTTTATATTCCTCACGGAGTATACGACGTGTGCATATCAACTCGCCTCGAAGGTGAGGCTAATGGATACATATAGGGCAGTTCTCTGTTTGGCACAATATCATAATATCGACGATACCGGTCGTCATTAAATTCAGACTCATTACCCTTAACGAAATGTAGCGCTGGATGGTTCCTCGAAGTAGTACCACGCTTCACCAATAATCCAACATGCGACCACGTTTCCGACGTGACGTCTGGCTCCAGCCCGTACTTAGCAAGCAACAAGGCAATGATAGGTTTGCGGATGACCGAGGTAGTTCCTGGTTCAAGACCAAGCGCAGGAGTTACCTCCTCAAAGAAATATTCCAACATGGACGTGCCAGCCCGATATTCAGACGGAGCATCACGAAACAGCATGCCAGCGAAGCACGCCTTTTCGCCAAGCCTCACATAGCTAAGCCGCGCCATGGGCTTCTCCGCATTTTCCCCAAACATAATTCTTTCTACTCCAGACGGCGCAGTTCGCGCATGAGCTGGAACGCGGTCTCCATTGGCAAACGTAATTGGCGGTAAATCATTCATAGCTAATCATAATATTTTCTTACTGTCACCGTATCGCTCGTCCCTTTGAGGACAGCGATAGTGCCGTCAAGCAATGACTCGGCAGCTATCTGTGACAGATTATCAGATTATACTATACCATCTTAAGTTAATTATGTCTATGAAATAAACGATTCTACTGATTAGCATACCGCTCGATACGCTTAGCCCGCAGTGTTAGCATGTCAGTCAAGTCCTGCAGATATACTGTGTACTGCTCAACGGTCTGAGGCAACGGTGACGATTGGAAATTATCAAAATCTGTTAGTATGTTAACTTGGTATTCGTCATCAACAAAATCTTGCAACAAGAAAAAATCGACATAGCCCCGAAAATCACCAAACCACTCAAAAAAGTCACCATAACGATCAAAAACATCAGCCAGCGGACTGTCTTCACCCCGATACCAGCGGGCAATACATTCTAACGTTAGGTCAAATCGATCACCAATTTTGCGATGCCAGCCTCTCGCACGATTGATGGTTTGCGTACCGCCGCGTAATTCGCTGGGGAAGATAATTTCTGAACCAATACGCCAATCAATATTATCTATTGCCGCTAGAACATCTCGTGGGGTCTGTTCAACAATCAACTTATTACGCTTCCAAGCTTCAAAGGTAGCTACTATATTATCACTTGAAACAGGAATCTGACACTGGCCGTCACTGGCTATCAAGTACGACCCCTCATCTAGCATAGTCAGTTGACGACCATTAGGCAGTGGTTTAGTCCATAGCTCAGCGTGATAGCGTTTTAACGTCAGGCTGTGCTGATCTGGGTCTTTATTATTAGCGTCTTGCCGACAGTCAAACCAAGGATCAATCATCGCTAGCCTATATACTTCTTCAACGTCACCGTATCACCCACCCGCGCTTCACGCGTGGTTTTGAGGTTGGTGACAATGTAACCAATTTCACCAGTGTCCAGCGATGGGTCGGGGATCATGCCAGGACTAAGATGACCAACTTCCAGCGCCAAGCCGTTCGCGCCAGTTGCCATCATGTGAATTGCGTCGCCTTTCTTAATTTGCCCATCAACCACCCTGACATACAAAATCACCCCACGGTAATCATCATAATAACTGTCAAAAATCAGCGCCCGTGTCGGCATATCAGCCAACACAACATCAGGATGCTCGACCGCCAGTGGCGAAGTCGGCGCCGGAATTCGCTCAACAATCGCCTCCAAAACTTGATCAACATTCTGTCCCGTTTTAGCGGAAATATGAATAATCTCACTCTCGTCACAGCCTAGCAGATTGATCACCTGCTTGGATACTCGCGGCACATCAGCGGCCGGCAAATCAACCTTGTTGAGCACCGGAATAATTGTGAGGTCCTGCTCCATCGCCAAGTACACATTCGCCAGCGTCTGCGCCTGGATACCCTGGCTGGCGTCGACCACCAACACCGCCCCCTCGCACGCCTGCAAGCTGCGCGACACTTCATAACTAAAATCAACGTGACCGGGCGTGTCGATGAGGTTGAGATCATACGACCCAGCCAGTGGCAATCCTTCCGATGAATCGATAACCCTGTCGCTGGCGTCGCCTGCGACATTCGATTCAGAGGAAGCGGTTGCCGCTGGCTGGCGGTAATGATACTTCATCCGCACCGGCGCAAGCTTAATGGTAATGCCCTTCTCGCGCTCGAGATCCATACTATCCAGCAGCTGCGATTTCATCTCGCGCTTCTCCACCGTCCCCGTCATCTCCATCATTCGGTCAGCCAGCGTCGATTTGCCGTGATCGATGTGAGCGATGATGCAAAAATTGCGGATAGCTTTCATCAGCGTCGTTTCCCGTCCAGACGTACAAACAAGAACTTATTCACTTGCCTGATGATCGGTTCAACTTCTGGCAATTTGAGCATCCGCGATATCAGACCATAAGCCAAGAAACTCACACCAGCGATAATCATAAACTTCGGAAAGGCTGAGAAGAAGCTACTGTCGCTCTCACGGAATGGCAACACCTGTAACATCAAATAACAAACGATTCCTGCTACCGTTGATGCCACGATCATACGCAACACCGCCGCCACGAACGAAGCGTCAAACAAGTGCGGAATTCGTTTTTCTAACACAACAAATAAGATCACTACCTCAATGACAGCCACTGTCGACTGTGCCCACGCCAGCCCATAGGCGCCCATTTTCAGCACCATCGATAAGACGATTGCCAGTACCACATTCAAGCCAATAGCTGCGAAAGAGATGTTTAGCGGTGTTTTTGTGTCCTGTTGTGCGTAAAATGCCCGAGCCGCCATGTGATAGATGGTACGAAACAAAATCGCCACGACCAAACACCCCAAAATACCCGCCATCATCGGATCTCCGGTGTTGCGGATAAAGTGAACAACATACCCTCGGGTGAAGAACGTTATAACGGAAACCGGCATAGCCATCCAAATAATTACCCGCAGCAATTGGCGCAAATCTTTCTGAAACAGATCTTGACGATTATTGCCCAAATGCTCGGTCAACTGAGGAAAAGCTGCGTTAGAAACCGCCACACCGATGAGGTTGATCGGCATCATGTGTAGCGTTAAAGCCTGCTGATAAGCACGAATAACACCATCACCCAGTCGGGAAGCCAAGTTCACTTCCACCAAGCTAACAGCGTAGTCCATACCCTGGTCAACCGAACGCGCTGGTAGTAAACTCAATACTTTGCGAAAACCGCGGTTACGCCAGTGCAGTTTAAACTCATAGTCAAATCCCAAACCGACCAACCCGACAGCACTAACGATGAGCTGCATTACCGAACCAAGCACCACACCCAGCGCCACGCCCATGATGCCGCCCTCAAAGATCTGCCAACCAAAGATATTGATACCATTCGTAAACCAAACGGTACCGATGATGATACCAATATTATAAATCATTGGCGCGAGAGCATAAAAGGTGAAACGCCCCACCGCTTGCTGGATGCTAGCGATGACAGCAGCAATCGCAAAGATAAATGGGTTGACAGCGATCACCCGCATCATACTGACCGCCAACGCATGACCCGACTCACTCATTCCCGGCGCAATGAAATAGCGCATTAATGGATCAGCAAAGATGATGATGAGCACACTAGCAGCCAGGGTGGTCAGTGCCATGAAATTGATCATGCTGGAGCTAATCTGCCAAGCTGACTGTTTATTTCCCTTGGTCCATCGCTCATTAAACACCGGGATGAAGGTCACACTCAGCGCACCTGACACCAAAATAGCAAACATAAAGTCCGGCACCATGAACGCTGCAGTGTACGCGTCAAGACCAACAACATAACCCGCCAGCCCTGCTTCTTTGTTGGGCATATAGGCAGCGTTCAGCAAACGGTCACGCCAAAATCCCAGCAGACTACTCAGTAGCATAGATCCTGCCAATAGACTGGCTGCCAATTTCACGGTCAGCCGCTGATTCACTTTGGTGACTGCTTGCCGAACTCGCCCCATAATCGATTATGCGTGAAGTTTTGCTTCCTTTGGCAACTTAGTACCCTTGAGTATCTCTGCCACCGCTTCTTCCTCCAAGGTTTCGTCCTTGAGCAGTGCCGCAGCCAATTTGTCCAGATGTGAACGATTGGCTTTCAGAACCGTCATGGCTCGCGTCTTCGCTTCATTGATCAGCGCTGCCACTTCTTGGTCTATCTGCTTCGCTGTTTCATCTGAGTACGGTCGCTCACGGGTCATCTTGTCAAACATCAATCCACCATTATCTTCGTGAAAGACTTGGTCACGCAGAGCCTTACCCATGCCTTGCTCAATCACCATATCACGAGCAATCTGGGTCGCGTTACGCAAGTCAGATCCTGCCCCGGTAGTGATACCATCATCGCCGTACAAAATCTGCTCAGCCACGCGTCCACCCATAGCCCGGGCCAAGATGTCTTTAAATTCATAGACGTTGGTGTAGCTCTTGTCCTCTGGCGGCAAGAACCACGTCACACCACCAGTGCCACCACGCGGAATGATAGTAACTTTGTGAACTGGGTCAGAATCTGGCAAAACGTGACCGACGATAGCATGGCCAGCCTCGTGATACGCCGTCAATTCCTTTTCCTTGTCGCTCATGACCTTCGCTTTGCGCTCTGGACCGATCGCTACTCGTTCAAACGCTTCGGTCAACTCTTCGTTGGTAATCTTTTTCTTGTTGCGCCGTGCAGCGATGATGGCAGACTCGTTGGCGATGTTTGCCAAATCAGCACCGCTTGAACCAGCCGTCTTTGCTGCCAACGCATCCAAATTAACCGTATCGTCAGTTGGCTTATTCTTAAAGTGAACCTTCAAAATAGCTTCGCGGTCTTTGCGCTCTGGCAGCATAATATTAACTCGCCGGTCAAATCGACCCGGGCGCAGCAACGCTGGATCCAACACATCTGCTCGGTTGGTAGCCGCCAGGACGATCACATTCGTGTCGCCGTCAAAGCCATCCATTTCCACCAAAATCTGGTTCAAGGTCTGTTCGCGCTCATCGTGTCCGCCGCCCATACCAGAACCACGTTTACGACCAACCGCGTCAATCTCATCGATAAAGATGATACATGGTGCATTTTTCTTGGCCTTAGTGAACAAGTCACGGACTCGTGACGCACCAACACCAACAAACATCTCCACAAACTCTGAACCGGAGATAGAGAAAAATGGCACGCCTGCTTCGCCAGCTACAGCTCGCGCCAGCATGGTTTTACCAGTACCCGGGTGGCCGACCAACAACACGCCTCGCGGGATCTTGGCACCGAGCTCGCGGTATTTCTTTGGGTTTTTCAGGAAATCAACTACTTCTTGCAAGTCTTGCTTGGCGTTATCATTACCAGCGATATCTTCAAAGTTAACCTTTTCTTTGTCTTCACCATACAATCGAGCTTTTGATTTACCAAAGCCCATGGCTTGGTTATTCTGCCCCTGACTCTGTCGCATCATAAACACAAAGAAACCGATGATCAAAATAACCGGCACAAAAGTGATGGCAACATTCCATACCACTTCACCAGTGCGTGACTGTGGCACAACCTTGACCTCAACCGGCGCGTCTTTCTTGAGGCCTTGCTCATAAATACTGCTGTTTTCTTTGATGGATTTTTCTGTTGGCTTATCTTGGTCTTTAACCGTCACCGTCAGGTCGTTGCCCTGGACTTGGATGAGTTTAATGTCACCCTTGTTCGCTCGGCTGACCACATCGCTCAAAGCCACTTCCTTCAAATTAGCGTGCTGCGCAGTTGACGCATACACTGCCAAACCAATCAATACAACAATTGCCCAAAAAAGGCCCAGTCGCATAAACTGACTGATTTTATTCTTGCCATTCTTGTTCGGCATCTTTACTGCCATAATCTGAAAAATCCTTTCTACCTAAATCAATCTTTTTGATTATAGCAGTTTTTAATGATAATTTCATCTCTAACCCTTCACCGATCTGCCAGACCGTACCGGGCTTACCCGTCTTGAGCGCCACCACCGCTCGCTCGAGCTGCGACGTCAGCAGGGAAGTAGCAAATTTTTTTCGAAGATACTCTGCTAGTAATTCCACCGCTTCAGCCATATCGATACTGATGAAAAAGTACCGATTGAGCGGCTCCATCAAAAGCTGTGCTGACTCGTCAGTAATCGCCTCGGCTAGCTCCAACTGCTCTTGCCACAAATCGTATAGCTGCTGTTTGGCATCATCCGGCAGGTTCATCAACTTACGCCGCAAACGATTACGCGTATAGATATCACTCGCGTTGGTCTCATCCTCAACCCATTCCAGCCGGCGCCTCACTGCATAGGTTGTGAGCTGCTGCTTGGTCCAGTGTGTCAGGGGCCGCATGATCCGCGAATCACCAAGCACTGCCAGCCCTCTCCAGCGCGTCCCGCGTGCCACATTAAGCGCAATCGTTTCAACCACGTCGTCCAAATGATGCGCGGTCACCAACTGTGCGTTATGCTTCTCGGCCGCCGCTAACAAAAACGCGTAGCGCCGTTGCCGAGCAATCGCTTCGTTAGCTCCCAGCAGTTCTTCTCTTTTGCCTGCAAACAAAAACCCATACCGACGAGCCAGCGCTTCAACAAACTGCGCATCAGCCCTCGAATCAGCACGCATACCATGATCAAAGTGCAAAACCACACATTGATGCCCTTTATGTGCAATAAGATCCAGCAACACAACGCTGTCAATCCCACCACTGACTGCTACTGCATATTTCATCTTTTCCATTATAGCAAAGCATGAGCGGTTTTGATATTCATAAAATCAATTCAGCTCTTGGTGAAACAGCAATAGCATGCTATAATCACCCTCAGACGTGGCACCGTAGCTCAGCTGGTTAGAGCGCAGGACTCATAAGCCTGAGGTCGGTGGTTCGGGTCCACCCGGTGCTACCAATATTGCAAGCTAAACCTCCATGATTCATGGAGGTTTTTCTTTAGGCGACCTTATTTATCATCAAGCGCTCGGAGCTTTCTCAACACAAATTCACTCATCTCTTGTGAAGTCCGCTGGTGCTTCCACGTTTCAAGTTGTTGTTTTTCGATACCTTCTAAAAACGCAGTTAGCTCACGCTCTGCAATTGCTTGCTCTGTCATGATGTATTTGTTCCTTGTTTTTGTTTAATAATGAAACCTAACTCTACATTAGCACATTTTTGACAAAAAAGCAATAGCAATATCACAAAATACTCATGATTATTTTCCCTTTTTAAACCGGCTATGCTACACTGATATTAAAGGAATATTCATATAAACATGACGTACGCCATACTCTCATCACTTGCTATCCTCCTTCTGGCAGCTGGCATTCATGCTAGTCTGCAGTTGAGTGTCAGTATGTTGACGCTGATGAGCGGCCATGCGTTAGGCAAAAAGACCCGCCATATGCTACTGCTCCGACGGATGAATAGCTTCGTGCTCGGTGTTTTTTTGATGACATTGCTACTGGCGACGTTTACGGTTCATATCTTAACCATCGTCATTAACCAAACCGTGATCATCGAACGACTCGTCGCTTCCGTTACCACCGGCATCGCAGTCGGGTTAGGCTTAGCGACCTGGGCATTTTACTATCGCCGCAAGCAAAAAACCGGCATCGTCCTATGGCTACCTCGTGGCATGGCACGCTTTTTATCAAAGCGTAGTAAAGCAACCAAAAGCAGTGCTGAAGCATTTTCACTCGGCATGACGAGCGTCATCGCTGAACTCATCTTCATCATTGGTCCACTACTAGCAGCCAGTCTGGCCATCATCAGCCTGCCTTCTGGTCTGTTCCAGCTGTCAGCCATCATGCTCTATGTCGTCGGTTCACTTTTACCATTACTTGGCATTCTGATTCTTGTTGGTAGCGGCTACAATATTGCCCAAATTCAGCAGTGGCGTGAACAGTACAAATCATTCCTGCAATTTGTCGGCGGTAGCTGCCTGTTCATTTTGGCGTTTTATCTGTTCATTGACCGCGTCATGGGGATAACAAGCATGGGGGTTGGATGGTAATGCAGATAACAATTATCAAGAAAAACAATCACCGAGGCACCGAACCATTCGATCCAGAAAAGCTGCACCGCTCAATTGTTAAAACCTGCTGCAGTGTTCGCGTGCCAGACGGACAAGCAGAAGACATCGCAGCACAAGTAACCTTTCAAGTGATTGACTGGTGCAAAGAAAAGCCAGAAATAACCGCAAACGACATACGGCGGACCGCAACAACTTTCCTTGAACCTCTGCACTCTGACGCCGCGTACATGTATAAAAATGACAAACTTATGATATAAACTAGGGGGCAACCATGGCACAAAAACCAACATTTGATTATGATATTATCGTCATCGGCAGCGGGGCGGCGGGAGCTCCGGCGGCCAGTATCTTAGCCCGTGCTGGCAAAAAAGTTGCCGTCGTCGAACGGGGAACCTTTGGTGGAGAATCTCCCAACTGGGGTGATATGCCGCTGGGTGCCATGCTGTATGCCGCCGAAGTATTTTACAACGCCAAACGCGCTGCCAAATTTGGCCTACGAACCAACGCGCTCAACTACAATCACCCGTCTCTCCTGTCCTGGCGAGACACCGTCATCAAACGCACTGGCGCAGGCGGTAATCGTTATTATTATGAAAAACAAGGCATTAGCGTCTTCTCTGGCAACGCTCATTTTCTCAGCCCTAATGAAATCACTGTCAATCGTCGCCATTTGTCAGCCCGCAAATTCTTGATCGCCACGGGAGCAACCTGGGAGAAGTCAACCATTCCTGGTAGCGACAAAATCCCTTACTTAACACCAGAAAACATCTTGTCATTGACCCGCCCACCGAAAACCTTGTTCATTGTTGGCGGCAACGCCACTGCCATGGAAATTGCCTACTTGTACGCCTCATTTGGTACCAAAGTCTACGTTGCGGAAAAAGCCAATCGAATTTTGCCAGAGTTTGATATTGAAGTTGGACCAATCGTCGCAGAAGACGCAAAAGTTAGCCGTAATATGACCATTTTGACACGATCTCGCGTGGTTGCCCTACAAAAAGAGGGACTGCAAAAGCGCGTCACTTACATTCAGGGGCGACAACAAAAATCAGTTCGCGTTGATGAAATCTTGGTGGCAGAGCAACGCGTCCCGCAGACTGACATGGGACTGGAAAACGCTGGCGTCGCCTACACCCACCAGGGCATCACCGTCAATGCTCGCATGCAAACCTCAGCACGGCATATTTTTGCTGCCGGCAATATCACCGATCCAACCATCCAAACCCACGCAGTTCTGACACAAAGTCGAACTGCTGCTCATAACCTGACCCACCGTACCGCCATCGAAGCCGACCTAACGCCAAACTTACTGGTGGCGTTCACGTTCCCTGAAGTTGCTCAGGTTGGATTGAATGAACAGGAATGCATCAAACGCGACCTACGCTACAAAACAGCTGTCGCTCCGCTGACTTTGACGGCTCGCAGCAATATCACCGACTGCCGCAATGGCTTTGTTAAATTGATCGTTGACACCAAAGGCGTGCTCATCGGCGCAGCCATCGTTGCGCCGCACGCCAGCGACCTCATCAGTGAACTCAGCATCGCCGTCCACCATCGCCTGACCGCCAAACAGCTCATCAGCACACCAAGCTGCTTCACTTCCTGGTCAGAAGCGACGCGAATTGCCGCTGGTAAATTACTATAATTTATCCCCGAAGCTATGATATACTGAACTGAGCGGGGGCGTAGCTCAGGGGTTAGAGCAGTCGGCTCATAACCGATTGGTCGCTGGTTCGATCCCAGCCGCCCCCACCAAACATCATGATGATAAAAAAACTCGACAAACACGAACTAAGACGACTTATCTATCACATCCGCCACGATTATTTGACGCTCAACAACGTCATCATCGCTGGAGCGGTTTTGATAGCACTCAGCTGGGCCTGGGGTTCGGTTGAGGCTATGCAGAGAAATTATCATTTACAGCAGCTGCTGGACAATAAAAAGCAGCAAGTCGAGTTAGAAACCTTAAAGGTCTCTTTGGCTGAGTATGAAGCCAAGTACTACCAGACTGTTGAGTACCAAGACTTAGCAGTTCGCCAGCGGTTGGGTCATGGATCACCAGGTGAAAAACAGCTGATCGTGCCATCAACTGATGTTGAAACTGAGAAAGCTGCCACAGTTTCCAAACAACAATTAACCGAAAGCAACCTCCAACAATGGACTAATTTCCTGTTTGGAGCCAACCGCAAAAGCCCATAGGGCTGACTATATTTGCCAATCATCCTTGTCTATGCTACAATCATCTATGTGCCGCGGGGTAGAGCAGCCTGGTAGCTCGTTTGGCTCATAACCAAAAGGTCGTAGGTTCAAATCCTACCCCCGCAACCAAGAAAAGATCCTCTCATTACTGAGGGGATTTTTTTCTTGCCTTATTGCTTCGGCAGCCTACCTGGTCGTAGATTATCGTCACAATAATGCTTATTGCCTGGCTTTTCAACTCTGCGTGAAAACCGTTGTCTCGTGCTATTACCCGGCTTGCCCGTCTTTGACAGTGCATCAACCAATGCCACCGGGCCCATCACACAAAAATCTTTTAGTGGGCAAGCCCGGCAGGCTATCCTAGCAAGCTCCAGCGCTTTCTGCCGTTCAGCGATGCTTCTTTCAGCAGCCTCAGCCGCACCCCTGATCTTATCAGCCCTGCCCATATCGTGCATCTTTCCCGCACCCCGAGACCGGTTGGCAGCACCAGCCAGCTGCGCAGTCTTTGCTAATAGCTTATTTCTTCCAGTAAAATTACCAGAGTGCGCTCGTTGTAGGTGTTCGTCATAACGCTGCTCAGCCGCACGATCAGCCTCTTCCTGGTCTAGCCTTGCCTGCAGCTCATCTGGATCAACATCAAGGTCTCCCCCGGGGTATACGACATCCCCTTCATCAGTTATAGCAACATGAGATGTCATAATTTCGCTCATGATTTTATTATATCATAATATATCTAAAAAATCAAATAGCTCCCCTTTTGGAGAGCTATTGTATTGATTGCGAGTATTGCTAATTATTTCTTTTTAGAAATGGTCAAGAAACCGTTGCGTGGATTTTCTTTAACAACACGGTCCTCTGGAAGATCGCATGGTGTGCCCTTGTCGTTCTTCTCTACCTTTGCAAAGAAGTAGATGGTCTGAGTCTTGCCGCCGCGCAGAGTTACTTCAGTCTTGTGCAAGTAGTACGTAACGCCCTTTGAGTTAGTGTGCTTGTAAGCCATGTGGTAATACCTCCTATTAGTACTTTACCTTATAAGATTACTACCCCTGTTGGCCCCTGTCAAGCCTAAAAACGCTTTCGGCGGCGTAAAATAAAGCGAAGAATAGCCAAGACCACGAGTCGACCTATGATGATAAGACCGATTATTACCGTGACAATCAACGACCAACCAGCAAAATCTGGTGACCAGAGGGGCGAGGTAAAGGTGTGGTAATACGGCTCAACCGGTAACGGCTTAAACTCACTCATCACCGCTTGTCCGCCAGGAATTTTTTCTAATTCTTGGTTGATGCAATTTGTATAGCGCATATCCGGCCAACGCCAGCCATTGGACCGCGCGATCGGCCCACAAACAGCCTCAGCCTTTTGAAATACATCACCATTGGCAGTGCTATTGGTACTTTCTTGATAGGCTTTTTTATGCCGCTCATTGTCTCGTTCATACGTCTTAACCAATGCAACTCTGCCAGGATCGGCATTCATGTGAGTGCTTACAAACCTCTGTAGATCATACAATCGGCTCGCCAGCCCAACCGAATCGTCCGTCTTGTCTGCAGCGTACACCGCTTCACGACGTTCCACCATGCCAACATTATTGAGCCGCAGGAATGTTGCTGTGATGAAAGCAAACATGACAAACAAAATCAACAGCTGCCATGTTTTGATCTGCTCGAGTCGACGAATTTTGAATCGGACGTTGCGTTTATCTGTCATTCCACCCCTTCTTGATCTAGTTTTAGTATAGCACACATGCCGAGCGGCGGGCGAGAGTGGTATAATAAAGCCATGCGAATTTATTTTTCAGGAATCGGTGGCGTCGGTATAGGACCATTGGCTGAGATTGCTCATGACGCAGGGTATGACGTCTGTGGCTCAGACCGATCAGCCAGTCCACTGACCGCGGCTTTGATGGAACGCGGCATTCACGTTGCCCTTGATCAATCAGGGACTTTTTTGCAGGAAGAGCATGACAAACAGCCGTTTGATTGGTTTGTCTATACCGCAGCGCTGCCAGCAGATCACCCTGAGTTAGTACTTGCTCACCAGCTCGGCATCAAAACCGGCAAACGCGATGAATTATTGGCACACATCATATCTGATAAAAACCTAAAGCTCGTGGCTGTCGCTGGTACCCACGGCAAAACCACTACCACTAGTATGATTGTGTGGACACTGCAACAGTTAGGGATTCCAGTCAGTTATTCGATCGGCTCAACCTTGAGCTTTGGACCAAGTGGCAAGTTTGACCCAACTAGTCAATTTTTTATTTACGAGTGTGACGAATTTGACCGGAACTTCTTGAATTTCAAACCATGGCTGAGCCTCATCACTTCAGTTGACTATGACCACCCTGACACCTACCCAACGGAAGCTGATTATCTGGCAGCTTTCCGCACCTTTGGTAGGCAGTCTGAAAGTGTCGTCACCTGGCAGGAAGCTGCTGCGTTTTTTGATGATGGCAATGTACAAGTGCTGACCGAATATCACCCAGATATCCACTTGACTGGTGAGCACAATCGGCGCAACGGTATGCTGGCCTTAGAAGCAGTCAAGCACATGACAGAAATTGATGAAGTAACCATCATCACCAGCATCAACCAATTCCCTGGCGCTGGTCGCAGATTTGAGAAATTGGCCGAGGGGCTGTATTCAGATTATGGTCACCACCCAGTGGAAATCAAAGCTACCCTGCAACTGGCGCAAGAACTATCGGACCACGTGGTACTAGTGTATCAACCGCATCAAAATGTTCGTCAGCACGAAATCATGACGCAATATACGGCAGATGTCTTTGAGGCCGCTGAGACGATCTATTGGCTACCAACCTATTTGACCCGCGAAAATCCAGACTTGCCAGTTTTAACACCGCAAGAATTAACACGCCACATCGTTGCTTCGCGCCCTGACGTTGTAACGTTTGCCGAGCTGGATGATGCGCTGTGGGATCACATCACTGCTTCGCTCGATACTGGAAAATTAGTCTTATGTATGGGCGCCGGAACTATTGATCATTGGGTGCGACAACGCGCCACCACGCTGGACGCTTAGCGATTATCACCGCTGCCGTGTAGCTGATGACGCTGCTTGCGGCTCAACAGTTTCTCGTTGTTCATCCGCGCTACGTCTTCCAGACTCGAGCCCAACAAATGCGCTACCGCATTGACATACCACAAGATATCCCCCAACTCTTTGAGGATATCTACCTTGTCTGACTCCTCAAGGCTTCCCTGCTTGTCACGCAGTAACTTTTTGATTTTTTCAACTACCTCACCAGATTCACCAGCTAGCCCCAATACCTGACCCATTAATTGCGGGCTGATGTCACCGTATGCGTAGTTATCTGATAATGTGGTGATGGCCTGATCTGCATAGTCTTGTATATTCATCATCTCTCCTCCTATCATTTGCCTGCCGAAAACTCACTCGCAGGTACTAATTCCCATTCGTCTAAAAACCTGTCAAACAATGACAAATAGCTCGCTCGTGTATTATCCCAGATTTGTTCAGACGGTAGCGCCGCTATGTCGTCTCGTGTCAGCCACCGCACATCCGTCGATTCGCCCGCGGCTAATTCATGGCGTGGATCTTCCCGAACTACCAGTGCGTAGCAGGTGTCTGAATGGTAATGCTCAGGTGTAATGTTGTGGGTGTTCATGAGCAGCGGCTGCGGGTGAAGTGTTACTTCTGGCATTGCCGCTTGATACATGCGCAAGGTTGGTTGCAAAACCAACAATTGCCCAGCGTCATAGCCAGCTTCCTCGCGCAGTTCATGCAACATCGCTGCCCATGGCGTTTCGTCCAGTTCTATGTGTCCACCCGGTGGCAGTAATTTTCCTAGTTTTTTATGCACATGCAGCAACGCCCGCGGTTGATCGCCATCGGTACGAATGACATATCCAGTAACGGTGTGGTCGTGTTGGTTGGGTGCGATGTGAATGTGTGGCATATTAGTTCCTTCTCCCATTTGCTTTAGCATTAACAAACTTTGTGATTCTCCCTTCGTCCAGCCAGCGCTGCTCATAGGATGTGAGGATCTTATAGTCATCAGCCAGCTCAGACTCATGCAAATCAAAGGTCAACTCCTGCAAAGACCACCCTTGGCTAACCAGCTGTTCCAAGCTCCAACAAAAAAAATCGGTGTTGTCGTGTTTGATGAGCAACACACCCTCTGACGATAATAGGCTGCGGTACACTTTCAGGAAATGCGGATGGGTTAGTCGCCGGCCAGCCGAATGTTTTCGAGGAAATGGGTCAGAAAATGTTAGCCAAATGGTCTCGAGTGATGCCGGAGCAACCAATTGATCAATTTGATCAGCCCGCGCTCGCACAAAAAAGATATTTGCCAGTCCGCGTGCCTCAGCCTCTCGGGCACCCTTTTGCAGGCGATCACCTTTGACATCAAGCGCCACAACGGTTTGTTCTGGATGACGCGCTGCCTGCTCGACCGCGAACAAGCCATTGCCCGCACCTATCTCCATCACCGTCGGCTGTTTATCTAACTGATCTTTTACCGCCAACCATTCGTCATACTCAAAACACAGTGGCGAATTAGCAAACAGTGCAAATTTATATTTCTTGCGTTTACGGGTGATGATGAACTGATTCGGATCGACAAAACTCATATTATTCATTATACTAAATCTATTATGGATACGCTTACTAAGTATATTTTAGATTCCTCCAATTTCGATGAGTGGCTGAAGCAAAATGGTCTGGGTTGGCTGATGGAGCAGCGTTTCATCGAGGCATGGAGTACGGTTATCGGCGCCATCATCGCTTACTATATTGGCCGCGTGCTGCTAAAATGGGGCATCAAAAGCGTGGTCAGGTCGACAGCCAAACATCGAGATTGGCACAAAAAAGATATCGAGAAACGTCAGGAGACCTTGATCCAGCTGCTCCGCAGCTTCTGGCGAATTTTGATGATTGCCTATGCGTTGGCAGTGGTTGCAAATAAACTCTTTTTAGTCGATCTATCACCGCTGTTTGCCAGCGCCGGAATCATCGGTGTGGCGTTGGGTTTTGGCGCCCAGTCACTAGTCAAGGACTTCCTGGCTGGTATCTTCATCATCGCTGAGAACCAATACCGCGTTGGTGATGTTGTCGACATCATGGGTGCGGTCGGTAAAGTGGAGCGTGTCGGTACCCGCTCGACAGTCGTGCGTGACACTGATGGTAATGTCCATTACATTCCAAACGGTACCATCCAGCAGGTCATCAACAAAACCATGGGCTACAGTATCTCTCGGTTTATCCTACAGCTCGATCCGTCAGTTGACATCTCAGCCGCCACCGAAATTATCAATGACATTGGCTATAAATTATCCTTGGAAAAATCCTGGAAACGAAAAATCATCGACCCACCAAAGTTTACTTCCCTGGGCGATATCACCGGACATTCAGTGGAAGTGATCATTGCCGGTAAAACTCAGCCCTCAGACCAATGGAGTGTCACTTCAGAAATGCGGCGGCGACTGCTGCGTGAGTTCGAAAATAACGACATCAAACTAGCCACGCTACCGCTCACCACCAATGGACCATTGAAAAAATAGTTATTGATTTGACTGACTTTGGGTAATTCCTAGACTAGCGTCACTTAGCGCATCAACTGAAAAATTCTGCGAGCTTGTAGTTTTTTCAGCCTCTGCTTTGTACAGCTTCATAAATTCGTCTATGGTTGATTTGGTGATTTCACCCTGCGCCGAAAATCCCTCGTCTAGCGCCTTGCCCTGATCGATCTTTGAGCGCATCGACTTGTACTCTGGGCGACTCAAATCCAACCGCGAAGCTCCTGACGCATAGTAGATAAACATCGACAAAGTCACTAAGATCGCAGCTAGCAACACCGAACCTACAATAAATGCCGGCAATTTATGCTCCATTATTTGCTGGTGTATCACTTGAGTTTTTCCTTTATCTTTTCGACTTTAGTACCATACTCAGCGATAATGTCGTTGAGCTCGCGAACTGATGATGACAATTTGAGCCGTGCATCACGAGCAATGTTGAACTGAGCATAAAAATCAGTTGGCTGATTTTTGCAATCAATCTTCAGAAGTGCTGCCAAGGCAGATTCATATTCATTATACCGAGAGGAGAACAATGACCGACCCTTTTCGAACCGACTCGTCAAAGAAACAAGGTCTGCAGCATCAATCTTGTTCACTGCTAAGCGACCGTTCAGGCGTGCCATCAGGCGCGAAGAAATATCATTGTACGCTTGACCGGTGTTTACTCGTAAAATTGCGTCACTATAATGCAGTCGACTGAGATTTCCACGAATATCCTGGCAATTGGCTTTGATGGCATCAATTCCATTTGCAGATTCGGCTTGACCATCAAGCGCTTTCACGACAACCGAGGACCCGACAATTACACCAGCAATAACCATCAAAAACGCGAGACTTGTAACAGCTTGTTTCATCTGTTCCATTGTCCCGCGTTTTTGGATTGTTGTCAAATTATTTCAGGCTTTTTTCAACATCACCTTTAACATCGTGAGCCGCTTCGGTGGTAGCTTTACCTACTTTTTGCGCACCAGACTTCAGAGAAGCAGCGGTGTCTTTTGCCACTGTTTTTGCCTTTGCTGCACACTTGTCAGCATCTTTTTTCAACTCGTTAGCTTTTTTCTTTAAGTCTTTGCGAGTTTCCTTACCACTTTTTGGTGCAGTCAATACACCAGCCGCAAAACCAGCTACCGCAGCACCTAAGACAGTTAATACTTTTTTCATAGTTTCTCCTTTGTTTGTTTATTGTTGGGTCTTACTGACGAATCCTTGCTACTTCCGCCGAAAAAGCCGAGAAGCTTCAGTAAAGACTTTTCTTGGTGACAGCCATTCTGTAGCTTGTGCAATATTGTGCGCTGCTGTTTCAGCTTGGCTGGCAATACGTTTGAGTTTTACCAAGAGCGAGATTATTATACTGAACAAGATGATGATCGCCACTGAGTGGACCACAATCACCGCAGTCATCAGTATAATAACTGTTTGCATATCTTCCATACCTTTCCTTTGATTTGTTGTTTATATTTGTCGTATCGACTGGTTATTATGATAGCATAGACGGTTTAAAATGTCAATACCGTATCGTTAAGCAATGAGGCCGTCCCGTCGCAAGCCATCCAGTGCCGTCGCAAATCGCGGGTCATCCTGTAATTCAGCGGTGATTTCAGCGAGTGGCTGCCCGCCAACATACCGACGCAAAATCTCACCACGCATCTGGCGGAGACTGCCGGTGAATTGCGATTGTTTGGTGTAGTGGCGACTAGCGGACAATTTACCCTTGCCCTGAGCTTTCAATTCATTGCCATAATCCATCAGCGCCCAAAACCACTGGCGCGGATTTGCCCGGTCCATCGTCTGCTCAACAACAGTCAGTATGTCGCGATCCGCTACCGCTTCCTGGCCCGCAAAGAAATGATTGAGATAGACGGTACGAATATTTGTCTCAATGAACGGTGTTGGCACTTGATAGGCATAATTCATGATGGCACCAGCGGTATTGACGCCAATACCCGGCAATGCAACGAGGTCATCTAGCGTAGTCACCGGGACGCCGGCGGCGATGGCTTGTGCTGCGCGGTGAAGATACTGGGCGCGGCGATTATAGCCCAGCCCCTGCCACGCACGCAGCACCTCGGTCAACTCGGCCGCTGCCAGCGACTTAATGTCCGGAAACGCTGCGGTAAACTCCATGAACTTCGTCAATACGCGAGCAACTTGTGTTTGTTGCAACATCAGCTCACTCACCAGCACATAGTACAAGGTCGGCTGATCACGCCACGGCATCGACCGGTAGAGCTCACGGCCTTTTTGATAGATCAGCGCCTGGAAATCATCAGTCGTCATTGCTTTAGTATACGCGAATAGGCCTGACAACGCCTAATTGTGCTATAATGGCACGGTTATGAACATATTTTTTAGACGATACATTTCAGAATTTGTGTACGGTGCGGTTGACGGCACCGTGACAACCTTTGCCGTCGTGGCAGCTTCGGCCGGAGCCGGCATCTCCAGCGCGGTTATCCTCATTTTAGGCATTGCAAACCTCATCGCCGATGGCTTCTCGATGGGTGCCAGTGCCTACCTGGCAGCCAGCGCTGAGCATGAATATTCGGCCCGCGATACCCAAAAACGAGCTTCGCCAAAAATCATCGGCGCAGTTACATTTTTGGCCTTTGTCGCCGTGGGTAGCGTGCCAGTATTGCCGTACTTGATTGACGTCATTGCAGGCTCAAAAGTACCAAGCACTACCTTGTTTTATATCAGCTCCGTGCTAACAGCGGCCGCCTTCCTGACGATTGGCTTCATCAAAGGTAAAGTCGGCAAGCAATCGCCATGGCGAGAAGCCGCCATTACCCTACTCCTCGGCGCAGTTGCCGCTGGGCTGGCCTACTTTGCTGGTGATGTATTGGCGGCGTGGTTGGGTGTTCAGTTATAATCCTGTGAGCATTCTGTCCTCGACAGTTGAATTGAATGTTAACTCTAGTATTTTCTCAATATCTATACCAACATCCTGATATAACTCGGTAGTATTTTTCGTCGTCAAATCATTTTTGGTATAGCCCAAAAGTTTCGCAGTGTTTATCACTTCCTCTACGCTATTACCTTCTATCTCAATGTAAGGTTTTAGTTTCGGCCAGTAGTCAATGACGACCTGGACGCCGCCAAGGTTATATTCTTGCCGTTTGTTTTCTTGATAGCCACGTGGTTTAATGCCAATCTTTGCTAAGATCTCTAGTGTCGTTTCTAGGTCAGAGACTTCAACTTCCCATTCGTGAGTACCATCAATAGCGTCAGTGGTTATTTCTTTGACAGTCAGAGTAGCGTGTTGCCCATCGGAGCGCAACCGTACCCAGCGATTTGGTGTCGCCGGAATTGTATCAAATACATAACGATGGAAATTATAATTACCAATCTCTTTAGCACCAAGTTTTGCCAATTTCCCAGCGATATCGGCTGGATCAATATCATATATTTTTGCTTCGTATTCTATATTCGATATTGATTGCATAGCCTTTTATCATCTCCTGCTGTGTTACCTTAATTTACGGCCACCACTTCAGCAAAAAATCCCGGTAGCCTGGCGCGATTTTGTCGGCAGTCTCAACTTCTGCCCGCGTCAGCCAGACGGGACCTGCTTCGCTACCATCACAGGCCTGGTCCGGCAGCTCAATATCACCGTCAATTGTGGCTGTATAGCCAAGGATGATTTTATGGTTTTTAGCAGTGGTATCATATGGGTCGCGCACATAAAAGTCAGCCGGCGTCGCATCAATGGTGATACCTAGTTCCTCGCGCAACTCCCGCTCCAGCGCTTCATCTGGCATTTCGCCAGCGTCGATATGCCCGCCCGGCAGACCAAACCCCGCATCACCCCAATGCCGCATCAACAAGGTGCGTTTGCTGTCGCTGCTATACAGCGCCACTTTTACACTGACTTCATGTCGATCATACATTACTTTCAGTATAGCCGTTTCGCTATGATTCGGCAATATATTCATGCTACAGTAGAACCATGAGTCGTCATTCTTCCTCACCTGCCATGCCCGGTGTCAATCTGGGTGGCTGGCTAGTGCTCGAACGATGGATGACGCCAAGCGTATTCACTGGAACGGACGCGACCAATGAATATGAATTATCTAAAACCGCAGATGGTCGAGCGCGCATCCAGCAGCATCGACAAACATTCATTCAGGAAGCTGACATCAAATGGCTGGCGCAAGCTGGTATACGACTACTACGGCTGCCAATTGGTTATTGGGCACTCGAGGATCAGCCACCGTATATATCAGCAAAGCCGCAGATTGATTGGCTGGTGGACATGGCTCGGCACTATAACTTACAGGTTCTGCTTGACCTCCACGCCGCACCTGGTGCTCAAAATACCAGCGACCATAGCGGTAGTGGCAACACTGGTAGAGTTCAATGGTATCAACGCGCCAATCAGCAAAAGACCACACAGATACTGCTGGATATCGCTAGTGAATACGGTGAGCATCCAGCCCTATGGGGCATCGAACTACTCAATGAACCACTAGTAACGACACGACGCGAACGGTGGCGACTGTGGTGGTGGACACACAAAACGAGCCGGAAATTGCGTAGTAAATTGCCGCCTCATGTGCACATCGTGGCGTCTGACTGCTACCAGCCAGCCTGGTGGTCGGGACGCGTCGACTCTAACACGCTGGATATACACCATTACCAGTGCTTTTCCGATGCGGATAATCAAGCGACATCGCTAACTCACCACCGTCAGGTACTTGACCAACGGTCTGGCGAGTACCGCAATTATGCCCAGCAGCAGCCACTGATCATCGGCGAGTGGAGCGCTGCCCTGCCGCCAGGCATTGCCAGCGATAGTACCGAATACGCCCACTGCCAATCGCAACTTGCCGTACCAGCAAATGTCGATGCCTGGTTCTACTGGAGTTACAAAACCGAAAGCCCCGGGGCCTGGAACTTTCGCGATTGCCATGCTAAGGGGTGGTTTGACGGTATGCTTAGCTCGCGGTAGATGGTATAATGAATATATGTCTTTTCCTAAATTAATTTACAGCATTGCAGTCCTGGTTATCATCGCTTGGGTATTGAGCATGGTGTTTCGCCTTGCCGCCTGGTTGATTAACGGGTTGCTTTACGTTGCAGTTCTGGTTGTTATCATCGGTCTTATTGCACAATTTATCAGCCAGAAAAAGCAGCGAAAATAACTCGCCTGTCACTATAGAATAATCACGGCAGATTTACGCCGCCGTGATGTATCTTATAGCCCTAATTCTTGTAGCTGTGCTGGATCAACCGTTGATGGCGAATCCATCATCACGTCAACGCCTGAGCCGTTCTTTGGAAAAGCTAAAGTCTCGCGAACATTTGTTTCGTCGATGAGTTCCATGAGGATGCGGTCAACACCAAAGGCACAGCCAGCGTGCGGCGGTGCACCGTATTTGAAGGCGTTGAGCATGGCGCCAAACTTTTCCTCCACATAGCTTTCGCTAAAGCCAAGTAGGTCAAACACTTTGTATAGTACCGCTGGGTTGTGGTTGCGCACACCGCCGGAGCAAATTTCGTAGCCGTTCATCACCATGTCAAATTGATCGGCAACGATGGCAAGCTTGTCGGCGTCAGTCGTTGCTGACTCCAGCGCCTCTAGGCCGCCCTTTGGCATGCCAAATGGGTTGTGGCCAAAATCAAGCTTCTTGCCGTGGTCATCCCATTCATAGAATGGAAAATCGATGATCCAGGCAAACGCTACCACGCTCGGGTCTTTCAGGTCGAAGTGAGCAGCAAATTCGTTTCGCAGACGACCAAGCACGGCGTTGACGACCGGGCGAGCGTCGGCGCCGAAGAAGACTGCATCGCCATCAACTGCACCGATTTTTTGCTGAATCGCCGTGAGCTCTGCTTCGCTCAAGAACTTGGCAATTGGCGATTTTGCCTCGCCATCTTGGTAAGTGATGTAAGCTAAACCGCCCGCCCCCTCGCTCTTGGCAATGTCAGTGAATTGGTCGATTTGCTTGCGGCTGAGACTGGCGCCATTTTTGACGCAAATCGCCTTGATACACTCAGCGTTTTTGAACACGCCAAATTCAGTTTCGGCAAATACGTCGGTCAATTCAATCAGCTTCATACCAAAACGTAGGTCTGGCTTGTCCGAGCCATATGTCTCCATGGCGTCGCGGTAGGAAATGCGCGGAATTGGACTGCCATCACCAACAGGCAGGTCGCTCAAATCCAGCAACTTTTTGCCGGCAAACTCGGTCGCGAGCTGCCGCATCAGCGGCTCAACTTCCTGGCGAACTTCCTCGCCGTCCTCAACGAAACTCATCTCCAGGTCCAGCTGGTAAAACTCACCGTACAATCGATCGGCCCGCGGATCTTCATCGCGAAAACACGCCGCCAACTGGTAATATCGCGGCACACCGCCAACCATCAGCAGCTGCTTGAACTGCTGCGGCGCTTGCGGTAGAGCGTAAAACTTATCTTCCTGCAACCGGCTGGGGATCAGAAAATCACGCGCGCCCTCGGGGCTGGAATTTGCCAAAATCGGCGTCTGAATCTCGATGAAGTCCCGAGTATCCATATACTGATGCATCCGTCGGTACATCTCAGCGCGTTTTTTCAGCATCTCCTGCATCTTCGGGCGGCGCAGATCGAGGTAGCGATACTTAAAACGTAAGTCCTCGCCCGCCTGATTTTCCTCGGCAAATGGTTGGATTGGCAAGGTTTCAGCACGATTGAGAATTTCCAGATTTTCCACCACAATTTCCACATCACCGCTGGCGATATTTGGATTTTTCAAACCTTCGCCGCGCTCCGTCACCACACCACTAGCACGAATCACAAACTCATCGCGCAGGCTTTCCGCCAAACGAAACGCTTCCGCCTGCTCAGGATTAATCACCAGCTGCACCAGCCCAGTATGGTCGCGCAGGTCAATAAAAATCAGCCCACCGTGATCACGCCGGGAGTGTACCCAGCCCGCCACGGTAATCATTTCCCCAACTTTTGTTGGTGTATCAATTGCAAAAGTCCTCTGTTTCATATCTGTTATTATACCACAGCGGCAACAGTTTTATGCTATAATCGCCCTATGGATAGCTATACGGTGGGCACTGTAGTCATCTTTTGTTCAATTACGTGGATCATCGCCAGTCCTTTTGTAGTGTTTTATTATCATAAACGATATATCACAGCCTACCGGGAGCTAGAGGAATTACGCCGGGAAGTATCGCCCGCAGTAGATATCCAGTCAACCCAAATGTCTGCTTCGGAAGGGGCACAATCAACGAATAAGCAGCCCATTACCGAGAACAGGTCTAATCCAGTCACACCACTCAGCGACCATGAACTGCTCACCAAAATTCGCTCCATGTCGCCGTATGATTTCGAAAAATACATCGCTCAATTATTTGAACATTTTGGCTATTCGGCTGCAACCACTCCGTATAAACGCGACGGTGGCATCGACATTGTATTATACAAAAACGGCGTCCAAAGTTATGTCCAATGTAAAAAGTATATTAAACAAATTGTCAAAGTATCCGAAGTGCGTGATTTTTATGGTGCAGTTGTTGATCATTTACACGGCGGCGAGGCATTCTTTGTCACAACAAACATCTTCTCATCGGACGCACGAAGATTTGTAAAATATTCTACCAATGGCAACAAAATACGGCTTATTGATAACACAGGACTACTTACCATCATTCGCGCCCTTGAAGATAAAGGTGTCGTAGTACCAATTCCTGACGTATCAGACATATCTCAAAAAATTAAACCATGCCCACGCTGTCGTGGCGGTCATCTGGTGATAAGACACAGCAAAAATAATCATTCACCATTCTACGGATGCTCGAATTATCCCGAATGTCGATATATGCAAAAGATAAATTCTTAGATAGTTTCGGTAGTTTTTGGGCTATTATTACCGCGTGGATTGCGCTCAGCTACTTTGCGCAGATCTTCATGGGTATCAAATTCATCATTAATTTTCTTTCCTAAAAGCGCTTCCAAAGCATCTTCCAGGCTTAACAGTCCAACTGTTTCACGGTACTGGTTGATCACGATGAATAGATGGTGTCTGGTTTTGATAAAGGCAGCCAAAGCTTGCTGCAACGATTGGTCTTCTCGAATGTAAAACACAGCGTGCTCCATAGCATCAGTAACGTGGTGCGCTTTTTGCGACTTTTTGGCGTTACCAATGGTCACCAAATCTTGCACATATAACATACCCACAACATGATCAATATCCCCATCAATCACCGGAAAACGGCTGTGCCCTGTTTGATACAGCCCATCCAGAACGATGGGACCTAGTACTTCATCTTTACCTATGCTATCAATCATAGTACGTGGAATCATGGCGTCAGTGACTTTCATGTCCTTGAACTTGAGACTATTGGTGATAAGCTTTTTTTCGTCCTTGGACAATGCATCACCAGCGTTCTTGACTATCTCGAGCAGCTCCTCACGCGATTCAACATCCAATTCACTACTTTGTGACGGTACAACAGAACGGATCGCCCAAAATACAACTGAATACTTTTCAATGCAGCGAATGATTGCTCCTTCATACCGTTCATAGATGCGCTGTGAAAATTTTTGTAGCGGCGACAAGCGAGCCACGGCGCCCGAATAAAGCGCGATGACTAACGACACCAAAAAACCAACTAGCCAGTGAAACAACTCCACACCGATGACACTGAGCGACACCAATAATAATGCCGTGATCACCCGCTGCAACGAAAATAAATCAGCCAAGTAGGTGCGGCGTTTCAGTAGTAATTTTGCTTCCTCGTCACCCTGGTGCGCCCGACGTTTCAATTCAAATTGGCTATGTGACGAGAGCTGTGGATGCACCCCTAGTACCAATATCAAAATGACGATAATCAATCCATATATAACACTTAACAGCAATACACTCATGGTTTTATTTTACCTGATTTTATGCTATTATTGCTAGAGTTAATTTGGAGGACAAGAATGAACGGAAAAACCTGGGGCGTATTTATCGCAATCGTGGTGACGATACTTGGTGGCATGGTATACCTGTCAGTAACACACCGCTTAGATATTAGCGATATCGCCAAAGATCAACTCACAAAAATCATCCCTGCTGAAAAGCGCAATGGTGACATTCAGGAGCACACTTTTGGGGCTGACAAGCCTAAAGTTACGATTATTGAGTACGGTGATTATCAATGCCCAGGTTGTCGCACTGTTGCACCACGTATTAAATCAGCTGTCGAAAAGCACAAAGATAATGTGCAATTGATCTTCCGCAACTTCCCACTGTCTGGTCACACTCACGCTCGCCTAGCAGCGTCAGTGGCTGAGGCGGCAGGCTTGCAAGGTAAATACTGGGAAATGCACGATTTGCTGTACGAAAACCAAGACGCATGGAGCAACGCCCAAAATCACAAACGCAACGATATCTTCATGGGCTATGCCAAGCAGCTTAAACTCGATGAATCACGCTTTGCCAATGACCTAACAAGCGACCGCGTATTGCAAAAAATTAGTTTCGACACTGCCGTTAGCCGTGCACACGAAATTACTGCTACACCAACCATATTCATCAATGGCAAAAAGGTAGAAGACCTCAACAGTATTGACGCTGAGGTAGAAAACGCGCTCAAAGCAGCAGGTGTTTCTACTGAGGAAAAGAAGGCTGAGTAGATTACCGTAAATCAATCTAAAACCGCCCGGGTTTAGCGCTCGGGCGGTTTTAGATATGTTATTGTGCTATGTATGTTTGCCATTCGGCAGGCACTACATCCACTGCGATCTTTTTGCGTCGTGATGACACAAAATTGATTGCTATCGGCATGTATTTGTACTCCTTCGTACTAAATGCAGCCTCACGCGCTTCGACCTTTATTACAAACCGCAACTCAATGCTTCGGCGCGAGACACGTCAACCATAGTACCAAAGGAAATATAGCACGTCAAGTGCTTACTCCCTACTTTATTACTTTTAATTTTAGAATAAGCGGAATCGCTTGGCAAGTAGTAATGTTAGTAAAATTAACAACAGTGTAATACCCATGATGGCAGCGTACGCCCACCACTCGCCCTGAAATGGCAATCCGATATTCATGCCATACATACCGTAAAACACATTTGGCACCGCTAGTAGAATAGTGATAGTCGTGAGTACCTTCATGCGCTGGTTCAAGGTGTTATTGGCAATGGTTGAATAAGCGTTTTGAATACTGTCAATCGTTTGGGCACTCGAACCAATAGCCACTAATAATTGGCGGGCATGCAATATGATATCACCAAAGGCTTCAATATCACGCAGATTAAACAACTGCCGACGATTTGCTTCCAATTGCCCAACAACCGTGACCAAGCCCTCTAAACCACTTCGATATTCATTGAGGCTATCTTCAATAGCGACGAACTCAACAAAGTCCTCGTTTTGGACATCAAAATGTGTGAGCCGCTTGCGAGCGCTGGTAATTTTGGTCGATAGCGCATATAGTCGCTGCTCGTACTCGGTGATGATGGAGGCGATGACGGCTGACACTACCGCAGAGGGCTGACGCGTGTCAGTGGTCATGAAAGCATCAGTGTCTAACGGCGAAAAAGAAGTGTGCGGACTAGCAGTTACCAGCCGATCACGCGACACTGCGATGAGTATCGGGGCGGTTTTGGCGGCATCAGCCGGACCAACTGGTAAACGCAAGAAAATGTATTCCACGCCATTGCTAAACTCTGCTCGTGACAACTCACGGACATCACAAACGTCACGCAGGATATTTGCATTCAACAGGAGCTTATCTGACAAGTCGTCCATATCCAGCAATTTACCAGATATATGCACCCACGCGTGAGAGCGAGGACGACTTACCTTTTCTAGACGCTCACCCGCCGCTGATCGCTCAAAGTATTCCACCACCATATACTTTGATTATACGAAAAAAGGCTATGTTTTGCTACTAGCAGTAGTTATTCCCAGCGGAACAGTTTAATAGCCAAGGTGTAGACGATGACGATACACAACAGAACTCCACCAAACTGCGGCAGAACTTCTGTCAGGCTTGCGTGTTCTGTTGATATCAATCGAAGACCGTCAACGACAGGGGTCATCGGGATACATTGACTAATAGACCTGAGCCACTCTGGGAACAAGAATGATGGGAAGAAAGCACCAGACAAGAACATCATCGGGAAAGAGATAATATTTGAGAGTGGCGCTGACTGATTTTCGTTTTTAGCCCACGCACCAACAATCAATCCAAGGCCAACCATCATCACGGCAGCCAATGTCAAGAATGGCACAAACAACAACCAGTCGCCACGCATCGTAAATTTAAACAGTAGCATACTGACAACCAGCATCAAGACAGCACTTGCCAAAGACACCAAGGTGTAGACGATAGCCGTAGAAATAATGAGCTGACCAGAAGTAAACGGTGCAGCCCGCAGGCGACGATAGTTGCCTTTTTGCTTTTCGGTTGGCATTTGGTTTGCCAGACCAAAGATACCCATGCTCATCAAACTAAACGCTAATAGCCCAGTGAAGGTGTAATCAAACGTCTTCAGAGCTTCATCGCCAACTGCCTGTGAAGCTACCTTAAACGGCGGTTCTGGCTGACCCATGGCTTTGTTGATACTACCAACAATCTGACCCATCACAGCGGTCAGTGCACTGGCAGCCTGATCTTGCCCTTTAGCATGCAGCACGTTCAGCGTGCCAGACGGTCGAGCTTGTGCGCCTTCACCTTTGACTTCACCAAACTCTTTTGGTAGCTCAATGATACCGTCAATTTCCGAGCGCTTCATCTTTTCTTTGGCATCATCAATGTTTTTCACGTCCTGAACTTGTAGTAATTTTGACTTGTCATTTTTTGCACCATCGACAAATTGCTTGGCGAACTCAGTGTTGGAGTGGTTAATGATGGCAACCTTGAAATTGGTCGTCTGATTATTAAAAATTGAACCAAACACAAACAAGAAAATCAGCGGGAACAAAAAGGTGAAAAACAATGCCATTTTGTCGCGCAGCAAACGCTTAAGACCAGCTACGACCTGACCAATGATACCTATCCAATATTTTTTCATACTACTAATCCCGTATCGCCTTTCCTGTAAGATCGATGAAAACGTCTTCCAAATTTGCTTGTTCAACCACCTGCTTTTTCTTAAAGCCGCGCTTGAGTAACTGTTGAATCAAGTTATGTGGCGAATCGGTGGTGATGATTTGACCGTTGTCCATGATTGCCAGCCGGTCGCACAGCAATTCAGCCTCATCCATGTAGTGTGTTGTCAGCACGATAGTAACGCCCTCTTCGCGTATTTGCTTGATCAGCTCCCATAAGTTGCGACGCGCTTGTGGATCCAAACCAGTGGTTGGCTCGTCCAGAAACAAAACTTTTGGACTATTGACCAAGGTCGAAGCGATGGCGAAGCGCTGTTTTTGTCCGCCAGACAACTGTTCGACATAGTTTCTAGCTTTTTCTGTGAGTTGGACTTTAGCTAGTAGCGCAGCCACGTCAGTCTTGCTACCATACAAACTGGCAAACATTCTCAATTGCTCAGTTAATGTCAAGTGGTCATAAAAGTTGGTCGACTGCAGCTGAATACCAATGATGTCTTTGATCTTCTTGGGATGTTTAGCTACGTCAACACCATCAATGACAGCTGTACCACCGTCGATAGTGCGCAATGCCTCCAGCATTTCTAGCGTTGTTGTTTTACCAGCGCCATTGGGACCCAAAATACCGAATATTTCGCCCTTTTCGACACTGAAATCTATGCCTTTTACCACTGTTTGATCGCCGTAGCGTTTGGTCAAACCGTGGACGTCAATAATGTTACTCATACTTCTAGTATAGCATTAGTCAAGAAATAGGGTTATTTGGTTCTGTGTACCGCTAGCGGCGGCGCAAGAAATAATAGCCAATCAACAATGCCGCCACAGCGCTGACGCCGGTGATTTTCCAGAACATTGCCGGGTCATCCCCACCAGGAACTGGCACATTCATACCAAACAAGCCAGCGATCATGGTCGGTATAGTGAGCGCCAATGTGATGACGGTCAGCAACCGAATGGTTTCGTTCAGGCGCGTATCCATCACCGCCCGATAGCTATCGCGCACGTTGGTGATGGTACGCAGCAATGATTTACAGCGACTAATCACCTGCTCCAGATCAATGGAAATATCTTCAACGTCTTCCTTGGCATCCGACCGAAGCATCAATGCTTTATGCGCAATCATCCGCTCCACTGACAAGTTCATCGGCACCAAGGCATCCATATAATCATTCAGTTTGCGCTCATATTCAGCTAATGTGGCAATATCGCGCGCTCGCAATGTTCGAATATCGCCAGTCGCCGCCCGCATTTGACGGTTGATGGCAGCCACCCGGCGCTGATATTGCGTTGCTAACGCATCAATCATGTCAACCAGCAGGGTAATTCGACTTGACGTGGATACCACATGTTTATCAATAAACGGCTGCCACAATCTACCTAGGCTATCTCGCGAAATGGTGATGATATAATCCGCATGAATCACAAACAAAATTGGTGTAGTAAAGTCATTAAAATCATCGTCAGTATCCGGCAATCGGGCAATCAAATATGTCCGCTCATTGTCCGCGTCCAAGCGAGGAACCTCGTGGGGGTCCAATGCGTCGGTGATGATATCAGCATCAATCCCCAGTGACAATAACTGGGAAATCTCCTCTTCATTTGGCCGCTCACAACGAATCCAAGAGCCCTTAACTAAGTTCTCTCTGATGGTAAGCTTGCCAGAATCGTCAGATTTAAGATACTGCAACATACCTGTTATTTATATCATGAAAATTAGATAAAAGCAATGCTTTGGCTATGAAACAATCCGCGTGCCCGCCGTCCCGTCGATAGCCTCAGTAGTTTTTTCCAATGAGGTAATGACCGCGGTACGACCCTCGCCACCTGACACAAATTGCAAGGCTGCTTGCGCTTTTGGCAGCATGGATCCAGCGGCAAACTGACCATCATCAATGTGTTTTTGCATCTCTACTGCAGAGATTTGCCCCAAAGCTTCTTCATTTGGTTGGTTGAAATTGACCTTGGCGGCATCAACCGAAGTTAAAATCAGCAGAGTGTCTGCGTGCAGCAAATTAGCCAAGGTTGCCGCTCCAAAGTCTTTATCGATGACTGCTTCAACACCCTTGAGCGTGCCGTCTTCCTGACGCAATACGGGGATGCCGCCACCACCAGTTGACACCACCAGAACACCCGCTTCAACCAAGGCTTTGATGATCGGCGCCTCGACAATTTCCACTGGTTTTGGTGATGGCACCACACGGCGCCAACCACGACCAGCATCTTCCTTAACAACATAGCCACGCTCAGCCTGCACCGCCTTCGCTTCTTCTTCTGAATAAAATGGACCAATTGGTTTGGTTGGGTTTTGGAACGCTGCATCATCCCCAGAGACAATGGTCTGCGTCACCAAACTAACAGCGTGCTTATCAGTCATCTGATGAGCCCTGAAGCTGTCTTGAAAGGCTTGCTGCAACCAAAAGCCGATCAGACCTTGACTCATAGCCCCACAATCATCTAGTGGTAAGCTCGGTACATCATCAGTATTAACAGCCTCTTCATGCAAGACAATGTTTCCCACCTGGGGACCGTTGCCATGAACGATAGCTATTCTATGTCCTGCTTGAACAAGTGGTAATAACTGTCGTATCGTCTCAGCCGCTACTCGGCGCTGTGCTTCTGAAGAGGCTTCGCCCTGCTTCTGCAGGGCGTTACCTCCAAGAGCAACGACAATAGTTCGCTGCTTATCCATAGGCTATCCTAATACTCCAAAGGCAGCGATGACCGCAACGCTGATGATTGCGAAAACTGCCATGATTGGTGCTGAACGTCGCAGCCATGCGCGGTATGAGACACCAGCCAGTGCCAAACCGCCCATCAAGGAAGCGATGGTTGGTGCCATCATGTTAAGCAAACCTGATGCTGTAGCAAAGGCTGCCACCATGACTTCTTTGCTTGAGCCAACCAGATCAGCAATCGGCGCAATAACTGGCATAGTTGCTGCTGCCAAACCTGATGATGACGGCACGATGAAGGACATTGGCAAGTAGAACAGATACGCCAGCACACCAACAACGCCACCGCCAGCATCTTTCAGAAGCGCTTCGCCCCAGCTAATGATAGTATCTTGGATTTCACCGTTAGTCATCACGACAGAGACGCCGGTTGCCACTGCGATAATCAAAGCAACTGGTAAGATATCTTTCACGCCGTCAATGAAGGTGTCAACTGGGAAAATACCTTCTTTTTTAAACTCTTTATAGTAAATTGCGGTAATAACAATTGTTGAGATTAAGAATAGTGCGGTAATTTCATTAAAGTACCAATCACCAAAGGCCGCACTGTGCACTACGCCAAATACTGCACCGATAATTGGCAACTCTGAAGCCCACTTAAATAGGTCAGTGAATACTGTAATCTCCCAACTTCCCCAAGGAATCAGCGAAAGGACCATCAAGACAAACGTAATAGCGAAGACGCCCATGACGACTTTTCGTGGACCAGTAAATTTTGGTACGTTCGTCATATCCAAGGCTGCTGTGACTGGCTTATAACGAACATCTTCCTTATACTTGCCTGCTTTTACCTTTGCTGCGTAACGCATAGTAAAGATGATTGCCGCGATCAAACATAGCACCAAAATGATAGACATTATTGGGATAACATTGCCCAATTTAACATCAGCAGTCTTTGCGGCAACACCGGTGGAGAATGGGTTAATAGTCGAACCAAGCACACCAGCACCAGCACCCAGTACAATCACCATCACACCAGTCATTGCGTTATAGCCGGCAGCGATCATCATCGGAATAACTAGCGCGTAAAACGCCACAGTTTCTTCCTGCATACCGTAAGTTGTACCACCGATAGCAAACAACGTCATTAAGATTGGAATGAGCCATTTTTCTTTGCCCTTCATCTTACGAAGTAGCGCACCGAGTGAAGCATCCAGGGCGCCAGTCTTCATGGTAACGCCCAAGAATCCACCAAGTACCATAACGAAGACTATAACGTCTAGCTTATCGGACATACCTTTAATGGGTGCTGTGAAGACGTCCCATAAGCCTTGCCGGTCATGCTTGTCAACTTTCTCTTCTTTACCGTCCTTTTCTTCAGTGACGGTGCGGTCTTTTTCAACCACATGATACGATCCCGCAACACGGTTACCATCGTCATCAGTCTTATAGACGCCCGACGGAATAATCCATGTCAACGCTGCCATGATTGCGATCACGACAAACAAAATCGTAAACGCCGATGGCGATCGAAGCTTCTGCTTTGCTTTTTTAATTTTTTCTACCATTGCCTCGGAGCCTCCTTCACTCCCTTATTACGACAACTACTACAATGTCAAAGCCATGACAGCTTTGATTGTATGCATACGATTTTCCGCTTGGTCAAATACAACTGAATGTGGTGAGCGGAACACCTCATCAGTCACCTCCATTGATTCTAATCCAAAATCTTCCTGAACTTTTTTGCCAGTGATAGTCAATGCGTCATGGAATGCTGGCAAGCAGTGCATGAATTTTACTTCAGGATTGCCTGTCAGGTTGATCATGTCACGGTTAACCTGGAAGTTGCGTAATTGGTTGATACGCTCAGCGAACTTGTCTTCCTCACCCATCGACACCCAAACGTCAGTGTAAATCACGTCAGCATCACGCAGAGCTTCCTCAAAATTATCAGTGATAGTGATGCGCGCGTGGCTTGATCGTGCTAAGTGATGCGCCCGGTCTACCAGCGACTGCTCGGGATGTAGTTCACGTGGTGCCAAGATACGGAAATCAACGCCCATAATGGCTGAACCAATCATCAGCGAATTTGCCATGTTATTGCGGCCATCACCAACGAACACCAGCTTGGTGCCTTTGAGCTTGCCGACATGCTCCTCGATAGTCATGAAATCAGCCAAAATCTGTGTCGGGTGGAATTTGTCGGTCAGGCCGTTCCAGACCGGAACACCAGCATGACGAGCCAATTCCTCAACTGTCCCGTGATCAAACCCGCGAAATTCAATACCATCAAACATGCGGCCCAGCACCTTAGCAGTGTCTTCAACTGTCTCTTTTTTGCCCAGCTGAATGTCGTCTTTGCCGAGGTATTCTGGCGCGACACCCAGGTCATTAGCCGCCACGGTAAAGGCGCAGCGCGTGCGAGTTGAGGTTTTCTCAAACAACAGCGCCACGTTTTTGCCTTCATGAATTCGGTGCGGTACACCAGTGTATTTCAAGCGCTTGTATTCACGTGCCGTGTCCAGCAACAGGCGGATTTCTCCAGCAGTATAATCATTCAGCGTCAGGAATGATCGTCCTTTCAAGCTCAACGCCATTACACATCCTCCCTCACGATTGGCATACTCATACAGCGTGGACCACCGCGACCGCGTCCAAGCTCTGATCCATTGACCTCAATCACTTCAACGCCGGCATCACGCAGTTTTTGGTTGGTAACATAGTTACGGTCATACGTCACCACAACGCCTGGTGCAATAGCCAGGGTGTTGGAGCCGTCATTCCACTGCTCACGGGCTGCAGCAATTCGGTCGCCACCACCACACTCGATCAACGTGACTGCTGGCAAGCCCAAGGCGACTCGCAAGACATGTTCCAAGTCGGTCTCACGCGTGATGCGCGGGAATGGCTGACCTTCAACCTTCTCCAAAATAAAGCAGTTGATTTTACCACCGTGGTCGCGAATTTCTGGGTGAATGGTAAACTTATCATAGTCAATCATGGTAAACACCGTGTCGAGGTGCATGAACGCATGCGACTTTGGAATTTCCATGGCGATAACCTTTTTGAAATCAGAACCAGCAAACAGTTTGGTTGCCATTTTTTCAATTGCTTCAGCAGAAGTTCGCTCGCTGATACCAATCGCCATCACTTCTCGATTCAGCACCAACTCGTCACCACCTTCGATAGAATATTTCTCATGGCGGTCATACCATACTGGTACGTTTTTGCCAGCAAACCGTGGGTGATGGTCGATGATATAGCGCATGAACAATGACTCGCGACGGCGAGCTGGCCAGTGCATCTTGTTAATTGTCAGGCCTTGACCAATTGCCGCAGCCGGATCACGCGTAAAGTACAAGTTTGGCATTGGGTCAAGATAAAATGGATAGTAATCTTTCTCGACCATGTCATGTAGCTGCTGATGGTGCTCTGGTGGCAAAGTGATTTCATCTTTACGAACACCAGCCATCAACTTGCGAACCATGGCGTGGGTTGGCAAGTCTAGCAAAAATTGACGCAACGTTTCAGTGACACGACGAGTGCCTTGCTTGGAGTTAGCAAGCATGTCGTCGACAAACTGCTCACGCAACGCATCAGTCGCCAAGGCTTCTGTCGCCAATTGATCCAAGTACAACACTTCTACGCCACGCTCACGTAAAACTTGCGCAAAAGCGTCATGTTCTTCTTGTGCTTTTTTAAGATATGGGATGTCGTCAAATAAAAGGTCGGTCAGATAATCCGGAGTCAAATTTTCCAACTCCTCACCTGGCCGATGCAAGACAACTACTTTTAATTTCCCGATTTCCGATGTAATATGTATTGGATCCATACCCCCGTCCCCTTTTTGTTTATGGTTATACTAATAATATAGCATATACCAAATAGAACACAAGCATCATTCAGAGGTTAGCTCATCGCCGAATGATGGCCAATGATGACTCGACTGCCACCCGAGCTGGATGACGCTTCAGCCATGCATCAACCGCCCGTGCTGCGCCTGGCAGCGCTTCATTGGCGTAGTCATCGACGATGATAGTCGCCGTTTTCTGAAACTTGCCGTCGCACACGCGAAACGAGTCAACGATTGATTCATAAAAATCGCCATCAAAAAACGCAAAGATGATACTTTCCGGCACGTCGTCAGGAACAAAATCAGCAAACCAGCCTTTGTGGATGATCGGCAGTTTCAAGCCAGCCTTTTTGAAGTTTTGGATGAAGGTTTTGCGTGGTGCGAGCAGTTCACCGGCCTTGAACTGCTCGCCGGCAGCGCTGGCGTCGGCTTGGGTTTTTTCTGGCAAGCCCATAAACGAATCGTAAACATGAAACTCGCCGGTAAAATCATAGGCGTCCAACAGCCGCCGGATGAACAAACTCGTCGTGCCGACATAACAGCCAAACTCGACGATGTTGCCAGTCGCACCACTTCGTAGCACTGTTTCCAGTTCCCGCAACAACACGCCGAGTTCTTTGGTGTCAACTTGGTCGGAAATGATGGGATGTTTGGTGAGGAGTTGGTCGGTGATCATTATGAACTTTAACGAGCCTCCGACAGTCCAGTAATGGCAATGATGATGGTACTGACGGCGAGGCATCCCACCAAAAACTCAAGCGGCACATCTGGCTTAAGATAGGCAAAAATCGCCGTGCCAATCCACATAACTACAATGATTCCCGCGGCATATGGATAGCGGACTTGCATCACCCATTGTTGTAATTGCTTCATGCTAATTCTCCTTTTTGTAGCAACATAGTGTAAGCGGTCCTGTCACGTTCCGCAACCTTACTCATCCAGTCCATCACTATCTCTTGTGCCAACTCAATACTCATCGGCGACGAGTGCACCACCTCGCTCACTCCATGACTATTGGCATGAACCTCGGCCAACTCCAGTGCATCATGAACAATCTGCCAATAGCGCGTCCGTCGGTACGCATCACCACACGCCAGCCGCGCTGCCGCCAAATAATGATACAAACCGCGCTGTAACATAATATTAGCGCTGTCCACCTTGATGGCAAAACGATTGCCAGCATTCAACTCACTGAGAAACAGCTGAGTTATTTGTCGATTAGCAGCGAATGTACTGGTTGTCGATTGGATTAACGTATGAGCGTATTCATAAATACCCCGAGCTAAGCTGCGATCTTTGGCGATCACATCCAGCGCTTGATACAAGGTATGGTCATAAAACGCCAGCATCGCCAGCGCCAACAAACCCATGTCAGCTCGATCTTCATACAGCGCTCGGTACTGCACAATCACATGGTAAAACGAAGCGCGATGTCGCGGAGCTGCCACTGCCAAGCCAAAGTCGATCAGCGCAACTTTGTTGTCTCTCAGTAAATAAATATTGCCTGGATGCGGATCAGCCATGATGACGTCTGCTCGTAAAATTGCAATTAAAAACTCACTGCCAACCGTAACCAATTGCTGCTGCATATCAGAGCCAAGCTGGTCTTTGACAAACCGGTAAGTATCACCTCCTGTTTGCGCCTGTTCCACCACCTCAGTCAGCGGCAGCCCTTCTATACATTCCTGAACCAATATCCGCCGCGTTGAGTACTCAACCAGCGTCTCTGGCACCACAACTTTGTCAGTGCGGTGCGCAAAATATTCACGAATTGCCTGGGCTGTAATTAGCTCGCGCTGATAATCAGTTTCGCGCTTGGTGGTTTTGATAAACTCATCAGCAATCTTAACCAGTGGGAAAATATCGTTCTTTAGCATGAACTGTCCGACCCAACAGCAAAAATGCAGCACGGCAAGGTCAAAATTCAGATGGCGGACCACGCTGGAACGAAGGATTTTGAGAATATATCGATTACTTGGGCAGTCAACCAGACAGCAGTGATAGACCTGGGCGAATGAACCCGTAGCGAACGGCTGATCTTCCTCGACGACTATTTGACTCGCTTTGTTGCCAAGCTCTTGCCGCAAAATCTCAGCAACGTCAATTGGCTCAACTGCCACATTATCAAAAGCATCCAGCCGATATCCAGACGCAGCATACACCTGAGCCATCAGTTCAGTCGACGCCAAATGCTGCAAAAACTTGACATACACGCCACCTAATCTGTGACACTCATCTGACAAAACTTTGAGCCACAACTGGTCACTGCGCCACGCGCGCCATACTCGAACTAACGCCCGGATGACAAACAGTAAACGCACTTACCTGGCCCTCCGAAACCCAATGAAGTATAACACCAGCGTCAAAATCAACACGCAAACGTACAAAAACAAGGGGTCAATGCTCGTATTTACCAACAGCAGCATAGCCAGCCAAATCGCCACTATACTCACAAACACAAAAGCATATCTCACAGGTTTATTGTAACATATCGCCTGGTGGCTCTCCAGGGGTTGCTTGGTAAATCAGCTATCACGGGCATCTAATTTACCACAGTGAGTTTTACCCTGTTCTGCGGTCTCATGTTTTACCGCAGCCTACAACAGACAACGCCGGAGTGATACAATTACACCATGAAGATATCTAGCTCTGCGTTCGCCGAAAACGCTAAAATACCAAAAATTTACGCCAAGCTTGGCGGCAACCAATGCCCGCCACTCGAAGTCAGCGGCGTACCGGCAGACGCCAAAAGTCTGGTGGTTGTCTGCCACGACCCTGATGCGCCTGGGCGCGATGGATTCTACCATTGGACGGTTTGGAATCTGCCAGCAGAAACTACTGAAATCACTGGCGAGTCATTACCCGCGGGCGCTGTCGAGGGGGTTACCAGCTGGGGCCATCCCGGCTGGGGTGGGCCGCAGCCGCCGTTTGGCACGCACCGCTATCAATTTTACGTGTACGCGCTGGACACGACGTTGGATTCACCAAGCGACACTAAACCAAAAGAGCTCATCGCTGCCCTCACATCGCACATCATTGACCAAGCCGTGCTGACTGGAAAGTTTGGCGTGTTGGATATTTTGCGGCGGGATTAAGCATCACTTTCTCTGGGCGAAAGTCTACAGACCATTAAACGACACCACCAACCCTATTCTGTCATCTATATTTTTTAATTTATAACAGTTCACGCACTAGGTTAATATACATTAACGAGATACCTTCTTCGCGCATGATTTTTAAGAAAGAAGTCTTATCAGTGCACACAGGACTTTCTTGATCAATTAAGATAAGTTCCCTCAGATTACTATTTTCGTGAATTATTTTTGCTAAACTACAATCAATCCCCGCTCTAATAAGAGCAATTTTAAAGTCATTATCAGTGCCATACTTTATACGTTTATAAAACGATTCATCGACTACACCAAAATCATTTAATATCTCAAGAAATGGAATAATATAATGGTCAACATTATCAAGATTCTCCTTAGCTAAAGCAGCCGCATAGCTTGGCATTAAATTTTGGGTCTGCTGCTGAAATATATGATATTTATTCCACAATCCGGTTTTACCATCGATACCACAACTTCCTATATCGCCAACATATACTGGGTTTCCGATTTCACCACGCCATATAGAAACGTACCTTGCAATTAGTGTAGAAAAGCTGGATTCATTATCAGCTTTTTCGTCAATAATTCTTATATAAATATCCCTTATAAACGGCTTTGTGTATAGTAAATATATCCAATTCCCATACTTATGTTTGTCGATTCTGAGATCTGTCTGATATGTCACCTCAAGAAAAACACTGATAATCGTATTTAATAACTTATCACCATTATCAATTATTTGAGTATCCAAGAGGCGCTCCACCTTTTTAGAGATGATTTGTTCATATTTCACAATATCAAATATTTTCACGTTATGGGCATAACACTTAGCACCTAGTTTAGTCTGCGCTAATAATGGTTTTAGGTTGTTAATTTGCGAATACATACCTCCTCTTGTTTTGTCTATATTTGCAAGTATGTTAACTTCATCAACAATTCTAGACTCCTTATCGCTTCCTTTATAAGAAGCAAGGAGCGGGTTATTGATACTGTCCTCAACCATGACTCCTTCCTTGGCATGCTCCGATAAGAATTTACTAGCATTTGCCCTCTTCGCCATATAATCGTCATTCTTAATTATATATATTTCTGGTGTTAATAATTCCATTCTTGGGTTTGTCAAATCAAAGATTATGTTATAACGACCCACCCTGCCCACTAAATTTCTGAAGTCAGGAATATCCAAGCATTTAGCCCCCTTGGAATAGTTCATTAAGAATAATTTACTTGCAGGAATATTCACACCTTCGAGTAACGTACTCGTAGTAACAATGAATCTAATCTCAGGAATATTACGATACAAGAACTCCACATATTCCTTAATAGTGTCCGGTATCTTACCGTGACTGATAACTATGCCGTGTTTAACGAGCTTTATTAGATTATAGGAAGGATGGACATAACTTGATAATATATTACATGCATCATCAATTATAACTTGACTTTCGGGGCTGTATTTAATTTCTGGCGCCCTAGCAGCTAGCGCATCGGCGAGTTTTTCAACTCCGCTTGGCTTATTAATATAAATAATATTTTTATCCCCACCTCTACTAAATAATATTTGGTAATAATCTGTAGACGATTCAGTTACTTCGTAAAAATTTGCCGTAAACTGATCAAATAGAGCCAACCGTTGACTATTATTATCCCAAAGAAAATAACGTGGTATTTTCATATACTCAGTAATTTTTCTTGACTGTATTTCTTCTGAATTCTGCCCATCGCCTACAAGGCGTAGACTTGATATTGGATCTACAATAAAAGGAGAATAGTAATCGATATCCACGCTTGATTTTCTATTACTAGCAATAATAATCGCCCTTGAGAGAGTTAAGAATCTATCATCATCTTTAAATAAATTATGAGATTCATCAATAAATAGATAGTCTATTATTAACTCATCATGTTTCGCCAATAATGCCATTAGTCGCTCCTGCGTTAACACAGCAATGAATTGGCTATGTTTGTATTTTTCAACATACATATCAGGATGAGTTATAACATCGGTTCGATTTCCTTTTATATTTAACACCATCGATACCGTTTGATTTATCAATGATTTAGTGGGCACAACTATACAAACAGACAAGCCGTCATTGAATTTTTCAACAGATTTAGACACCATCAAATGAGATTTGCCATAAGAAGTTGGCGCGACAACAGCAAGATTAGAGAAGTTTCTAACGCTACGACCCAGTCTAAATTGTTGCTCTGATTTATAATATTCCTCCTTGTACGATTCTGCTAGCGACTTATTGAATAGGCTATCCATGTCATCTATAGTCTCCGATTCTGTTATGTAATTATGCTGCGTAGCTTTTATGAGCATAAGAACAGGATAGTATCGTAATAAGCTAGCAAAATCAGATAACACATAAAAATCCTTGCTAAGAAGCCCGTAGTTTAGGGCCATTGAATATGCCATTTTTTGCACATCCTCATCACCATAAAGTGAAAAATAGTTTAGGATTCTATACGTAAATTGCATCTCATCCCAAGTTAGACGTTGTCTCAATATTATTTTTTTGTATACTTTAGCAAATAAGAAATTATGATCCTTAGATTTTCTTGTTAATACCGACCTTAAAGAGCTAAGGGTAATCTTATACATCAGACCCTCCTTCAATTCCTAAGAAATCGATAATATCATCAAACATCTTACGATGAATACAGATAATTATAAAATTGTCAAAACACTCTGTCTTCTTTATGTCATCAATTTTCCTAATAATATCTTTCGCATCTGTTATATCATAAGCAAAATCCCCAAAATTAACTGCCATAAGAATTGCGTTACGGTTAGTCCCCTCCCGTTGATAAACCATACTTCTACTGTTAGACAGTAACTTGGTCAACTCTATTTTTTTCTCCGACGCAAATATTACCGCCACCTCTGCCTTAGCAGCCTCCCATCTATATCGAGTGGATGCCTTTCCTTCCGACATAATATTATCAAAGTAGTTCTTAAGGCCCTTGCTCGCCCTATTAATTAGCTCTTCGCGATTAGTTTTTTCAACTAACCCAGATTTTACCTCGCCATACCATATTTTTTTACGGTCCTTGTCATAAAAATTTAAATCAAAACCTGGCTTTATATTCCGATTTTGAAGTGCAAATATTCTACTCATGCTTTCAGCTGAAAAATCTAAATAGTTTGAAGCTAGAATATGCATCAATAACTCACCAATAACCCCGTACTTGCCTTCTTCGTCTTTACGACTCATTAGATTTTCATACATCTGCCTACAAGCAGCTTGGTAGGTATATTCATCAGGCTCAATAGCAATAGGCTCTGTGCCATAGCAGACCTCTGCCAATTTAACCCTTATCATTTCTTTAAGGTCTTCAAAATGATGATCATTAATATTTAGTATTCTATACTTTACATGACCGTATTCATCTTTCACACACAATATATCGTCAGATAAAGACATTCTACTGAATATACTCCATATATAATCTTTTTATCTAAAATAAAAGATTTAATTCAATTATATGACTTATTATATCATTTTAGTGATTAGTACAACTGAATGCTAACTTTGTCAGCGTACACTCACTCAGCAAACTGACTATTATACAGCTCGGCATAAAAGCCATTTTTCTTCAGCAGTTCGTCGTGCTTGCCTTGCTCGATGATGTTGCCGTCGCGGACGACCAAGATCAAATCAGCGTCGCGGATGGTACTCAGGCGGTGGGCGATGACGAAGCTAGTCTTACCCTGCATCAACTTGTCCATGGCTTTTTGGATGAGCACTTCAGTGCGGGTGTCGACCGAGCTGGTGGCTTCGTCCAAAATCAGCATTGGCGTGCGCGCCAGCATCGCCCGGGCAATCGTCAGCAGCTGCTTTTCGCCCTGTGAAATGTTCGTTGCTTCCTCGCCCAGCACCATATCGTAGCCGCCCGGCAGCGACCGCACGAAGTGGTCGACATGCGCCTCCTTGGCGGTAGCGACCATCTCTTCTTCGCTGGCCGTTGGATTGCCGTAGAGCAAATTTTGGCGAATCGTGCCGTTGAATAGCCAAGTATCCTGCAGCACCATGCCAAACATTTGCCGCACGTCGCTGCGCTTCATGTTGGCGATATTGACGCCATCAATTTTGATCGCGCCGCTGTTAATTTCATAAAATCGCATCAGCAAATTAACCAGCGTCGTTTTGCCTGCGCCCGTCGGACCGACGATCGCCACGCGCTGACCTGGCTTGATGTGCGCCGACAAACCTTTGATGATGGTTTGGTCGGGTTGGTAGCCAAAGACTACGTTGTCAAATTCGACTTCGCCCTTGACGTGCGTCAATTTTACCAAATCCCTACTCTCCGCCTTTTCTTCCAGCTCGTCCAAAAATTCAAACACGCGCTCGGCGGCAGCGGCGGTCGATTGCAGCACATTGGCGATATTAGCAACTTGCACCAGCGGCTGGTTAAATTGGTCGATGTACTGGATGAATGCCTGAATGTCACCGATTTTCAGCCGGCCGTTAATCGCCAGCCAACCGCCCAAAATCGCCATGATGACGTAGCCGATGTTGCCGATGAAATTCATGATCGGATAAATCAGCCCCGACAAAAATTGGGCTTTCCAGGCGCTTTCCTGTAACTGATCATTCACCCGCGAAAACTTAGCCAGCGACTTTTTCTGGCCGTTGAATACGCGCATCACTTGATGGCCGCCGTACATTTCTTCGATGTGGCCATTCAATTCACCCAGCTGCGTCTGTTGACGGAGGAATTGTTTTTGCGAGCTTTTGGCGATCAGCGTCACTGCGCCGCCAGCCAGCGGCAACACCAGTAGCGCTACCAGCGACATTTGCCAGCTGATGGAAAACATCATCACCAAAATCCCCAGCACCATCACCGTTGAGGAGACGATTTGCGATAGGCTTTGATTGAGCGTCTGGCTGATAGTGTCAACATCGTTAGTGACGCGGCTGAGAACTTCGCCGTAGGTTTGCTTGTCAAAATAACTCAGCGGCAGGCGGTTGATTTTCTCGGACAATTGCCGGCGCATTCTGAAAGTAACTGTCTGCGTCACTTGGGTCATCAGCCAGGTTTGGATGTAGCGAAAAATGGCGCTAAGTATGTACAGACCGATCAGCAAACTGACGACCTGCCAAACGGCATCAAAGTGAAATTCTGGACGCCGGCTGAGATCCAGCTTTTTGATGGTCTCGAGCTGGTTGGATGGAATTTGGCTTTCAATTTCCGACTTGTTCGGCAGACGCTTCAAAATATCAGCACCAGTCGTGCCAGCCGGCAATGAAGCACCCTTTGGCAGCTTGCTGGTGATGGTCTCATACGCCTTCATGCTGACATAATCTTCGACGATTTGGTTGGTAGCGCCGCCCAAAATTTTCGGACTGATAATCGCGAAAGTCGTACTACCGACTGCAAAGATCGCCACCATGAGCATGTGCCAGCGGAATTCTGCCAAATATTTAGCTAACTTCTTGACCGTGCCTTTGAAATCTTTGGCTTTTTCGCCCGCGCCCATACCGCCGCCCATTGGACCGCCCATCTTCACTGGCTGGCGTTTTTTCATGCTTTGTTGAGCCATTACGCCGCTCCTTTCGCGGTCGTCACCGACATTTTCTGCAGGTCGTCTTCTGAGAGCTGGGAAGCAGCAATTTCTTGATAGACTTGGCAATTTTTCATCAATTCCTGGTGAGTGCCCTGACCGACAATTTTACCTTCGTCCAGCACGATGATTTTGTCAGCGTTCATGATGGTATTGATGCGCTGACCGACGATGAGCACAGTTTTATGCTTGGTTTCTTTTGCCAGTGCCGAGCGTAATTTAGCGTCAGTCTTGAAATCCAGCGCCGAGAACGAATCGTCAAAAATGTAGACATTCGGCTCCACAGCAATCGCCCGGGCAATCGACAAACGCTGCCGTTGACCACCGGAAACATTGCTGCCGCCTTGAGCGATGTCATTTTTGTAACCGTTTTTTAGCTCGCTGATGAACTCGGTAGCTTGCGCGATTTTAGCGGATTTTTCGACCAATTTTTGGCTGGCTTTGGCGTTGCCGTACTTGATATTGCTGGCGATCGTCCCGCTAAACAACACACCCTTTTGCGGTACGTAGCCGATTTGATCGTACAAATCTTCCAACTTGAGCTGGCGAATATCCACGCCATCCAGCAAAATCTGCCCCGCCGACACATCGTAAAAGCGCGGGATCAAATTGATCAACGTCGATTTGCCCGAGCCAGTACTGCCAATGAACGCTGTGGTTTGCCCTGGTTCGGCCGTGAAATTGATACTTGAGAGCACCGGCAAGTCAGCGTCTGGATAGGTAAAAGTGACGTCTTTGAATTCAATTTTACCCGTAGCGTCATCTGGCAATCGCTGCGGCGACGATGGGTCAACAATTGACGGCAGCGTGTCGAGCACCTCGCCCACCCGCTTCACCGACACGGCCGCTCGCGGCACCATGATAAACACCATCGACAGCAGCAAGAACGAAATGATCACCTGCATGGCGTACTCCAAAAACGCCATCATATTACCAATTTGTAGATTGCCGCTACTGATCAAATGCGCGCCGAACCAGACAATCGCCACGCTAGAAAAGTTCATCACCAGCGTCATGATTGGGTCAAGCAGCATCATCAGCCGATTGACAAATAAGTTCATTTTGTTTAGCTCAGCGTTGGCTTGCTGGAACTTTTTCTGCTCAATTTTTTCGTTGTGAAAGGCGCGAATAACTTTTAAGCCGACCAGGTTTTCGCGCGTCACCAAATTGAGCTTGTCCACCAGCGTCTGCAATTTTTTGAACCGCGGCACAGCAATGACAAATAACACGGCAATGACCACCAGAAGCACTGACACTGCCAGCGCAATGATCCAGCTCAAATTTGGAGCATTGTGAATGGCTTTTTGCAGGCCACCAATTGCCATGATCGGCGCCATCAATGCCAGGCGCAGCAGCAGGATTGACGTCATCTGAATTTGCTGAATGTCGTTGGTCGAGCGGGTAATTAGCGATGCAGTCGAAAATTTATTGAAATCCGCCAGCGCAAAACTTTCGACCCGCTCAAACAATTCTGTTCGTAATTTTTGTGCCATACCAGTGGCAATTCGCGATGCCAAGAACCCGATGACGATCGAACACAATCCGCCCGCCGCCGTCACCAAAATCATCGCTAATCCGTTATGCCAAATCGCTGGCATGTCTTGCTTGATGATGCCGTTATTGACGATTTCCGACATTTTGTCAGGCAGCCACAAATTCGCCATCACCATGGCGTAGGTAAAACCGACCAAGATGATGAACATCAGCCAGTAGCCGCTAAAAATTCGTAAAATATGTTTCATATTGTTCTTTTAGTACCTCAAGTCCAGTCTCTATTTTACCATAATATGAACCATTCGTCACAAAGCCTCATTGGACAAAACTATCTGCTGGACGTATACTATTTTTAGTGTCGGGGTGTGGCGCAGCTTGGTAGCGCGCACCGTTCGGGACGGTGAGGTCGCTGGTTCAAATCCAGTCACCCCGACCATGGGAATTATTTGAAGCGCATGTTCACATACGAGAACCTCTGGCGACCACGAAAGCAAAGGAGGTTGTATGCAGCGGCGAGTTAATGTACGCGGAATTATCGTAAGCGATCAGGGCGAGATTTTTTGCCAACAATTGACCGCGAACGACGGCAAAGGGCGGAATTTTTGGTGTACGCCGGGCGGCGGCTTGAAACGTAGCGAAAGTTTGCTGGACGGTTTGCATCGGGAGATGATTGAAGAAACGGGCGTTAAGCCAGAGATCGGTAGGTTGTTATTTATACAACAATTCACCGAGTCAGGCGAGCAATCAGCACATGGCCCGAACGAGCAATTGGAATTTTTCTTCCTCATCACCAACTGGCAAGATTACCAGCAGATTAACCTGGAGCAAACATCACACGGCGTCGAGGAAGTAGCCAAGTGCGGCTTCGTCAATCCGAAGACGACGCGAATTTTACCAAGCTATTTGACAGAAGTCGATCTGGACTGGTTGATTAACAAATCAACTGACGTTCACATCATGAGTGAGCTATAACTGCTCCGCTCCCTCCTTGTTATCCTCAGGCGTATTTGCCTGTTGTTCAGCGGCAATTTTGGCACGCACTTCCTGTTCAATTTCCTGGCGCAGCCGTTGACGCTCTTCATCAGACACAGCTGTCTGCGACTTTTGTTTGTAAGCCTGCGCCCGGATCAACACCGGTGTAACTACTAAGCCAAATACTGTTAAGATGCCGAAAATAGTCAATAATTGCCAGTTAGCAGTCAAGGCATCACCACCATGTTTTTGCCACAAAATACTCAAACCCACCAAACTCAACAAACTAGCACTACTAATGGTCATTGTCACTAAGCCTGAAATGATTGAATCATTACGTTTGAAGGAAAGGAACTTGGCGGTCAATGTAGTCAATGATGTGATGATGAACACAGTAACTGTCAGCTTGGTCAATATTTCTTCGAGCTGACCACACAACATATAATCATAGCCTCCAGGAAACTCGGAGCTGGCGCTCGTATTACAAATACCTAAAGAAGGTAATAATTCCCACACCAATATCAACGCGCCCAACAACCACAGAGCATTAATAACCAATGATAAGGACGACAGTGTTTTAATCAATCGCTGGTCATCCTCCAGGCGGGCAACCCCTCCCATAGCAAACAATGAGGCAACTGCCGTAAACAAGGTAGTTGTCAAGATGCGCCAGTCCACTGGCCCAGACAAAGTAGCCATGATTCCCATGAGAGCACAAACCGAGAAAAGGCTGATTGATATATATAACAAAAATTGGCGTATTTGTGATAACTGATTCGTTTGTTTCATGTTGCTACTATACCATAGTACTTATGCTAGCGCATGGCCCGAATCATCTGTCTCAGTTGCTCGACCGCTCGAGCACGGCGTTCTTCTGTCCAATAGGTATCAGCCGTGGCCTTCTCGCCATCGACCGTGGTTTCCTGGAGGAAATGACCGACAATATGGCCGTCTTTCAGCGCCGTCACATCAGGAACATAGACTCGTGGTTGTCCGTTCTCATCGGTGCGAAGATGTGGCTTCAACTTTTCAACTAATTTTTTGTAGGTATCATCATTGGTTTCACGGGCATGGCGAATGTCGAGATAGTAAATCTTATCCAGCCCTTCGGCCTTGGCGGCTTCATCGACAATTGGCGCTAGCTGCTGACACCACGGACACTGCTGAAAACCAAGGAAAATCAAGCCACTGCCTGATTCAAATTTCTCCAAAACCTCACCAGCCGAAGCAAAGACAAAACGATTGTCGTCGGCCACGCGAGAATAAGCAGCCTTAAAGCGAGCAGCGTCTGACGGCTGCGGTGACGCTGGCCCATGCGGGCGCGACCAGATATACCAGCCGCATGCGACGATGGCAATAATACCAACAATTACCGCGACAAGAAGCATGCATTTGGTATAGTTCTTGGCTGTTTTCGCATGTTTCATCGGGACCTCCTGTTATTTCCCTTTGACGCCAAAAAACTTCCGCGCCCGCTCGGTCACCGGATGATCCATCACCTGCTCTGGCGGACCATTTTCGATGATCTCGCCCTTGTCCAGGAAAATCATCCGCGTAGCCACTTCGCGCGCAAATTTCATTTCGTGCGTGACGATAACCATGGTCATACCTTTGGCGGCAACCTCACGAATCACATCCAGCACCTCGCCAATCATCTCTGGATCAAGCGCCGAAGTTGGCTCATCAAACAACATAATATCCGGCTCCATGGCTAAGGCTCTGGCGATGGCGACGCGCTGCTTTTGCCCGCCCGAGAGCTGCGAAGGGAAGGCCCCGGCTTTGTCCGCCAATCCCACGTCTGCCAGCAATTTCTTCGCCAAGCGAGTCGCCGCCCGGTCAGACAATTTGCGTAATTTCCGCGGCGCCAGTTTGATATTATCCAGCACGCTCAAGTTCGGGAACAGATTGAACGATTGAAACACCATGCCAACTTTTTGGCGCAGGGCGTTCAGGTCAACTTTTGGCGCTGTCGTTTCCACACCATCGATGACAATGCGCCCGCCCGTCGGCGTCTCCAGTAAATTCAAGCAGCGCAAAAAGGTTGATTTACCAGAGCCACTCGAGCCAACGACCACCACTACTTCGCCTTCGTGAATTTCAACATCAATATCCCTGAGTACGCGGTTATTGCCAAACTGCTTTTTGAGGTTAGCCACCGTGATGATCGCTGGGCGCCCGGTATTTGGCTGCGCCACTTCCTTCACCTTATTCACTGCCATCTTTCAATCTCCTCTCTACTCGGGTCATCACACGGGTAAATATCGCGGTCAACGCCAAGTACATCACCGCTGCAGCAAACAATGACTGAAACGCCGTGGCAGTTTGAAAGCGAATATTATCAGCGCCGCGCATGATGTCATTTAGCCCAATCCAGCCGACGACTGAGGTCTCTTTCAGTAGGGCGATGAATTCGCTGATCAGCGCTGGCAAAGAATTTTTGAGTGCTTGTGGCAAAATCACTAAACGCATAGCCTGCCAGCGACTAAAACCCAGCGAACGCGCTGCTTCCATTTGTCCCTTATCAACGCTCTCGATGCCACCGCGAATGATCTCGCCAATGTAGGCGCCACTGTTGATACCAAAGGCAATGGCCGCCACAAAAATCTTCGGCATGAATTGATATGAGCCAAAGACGACGTAGTACATAATTAACAGCTGGACCAGCAGCGGCGTGCCTCGAATGATGTCGACATACACTTTGCCAAGCCACGCTAGCGGATTCCAGCGACTCAGTCCTTTGGCCCACGAGTAGCGACCGAGCCACTTAACCGGTCGTACGTCCGAGGTTCGCAACAGGGCGATAATGATACCAATGGCCGTACCGAGAAGCAGCGACAAAACGGTCAAAACCAACGTTACCTCTAGACCGTGCCACAAATACAGCCACCGACCGTCGCCGAAAATCACCTCCAGGAAATTCACGATTCAAGCTCCTTTTTCTTCATCGATTCAAGCGCTGCGGCACCAAAATGCTTGCGAATGAGATTGTCATATCGACCATCTTTTTTCATCTCCGCCAGCACTCGGTTAATTTTTTCCAGCAAGTCATGGTTGTTGTTTTTGATGGCAATCGCATAATGCTCGCTCGACAACTCACCTGGCAAAATTTCTAGGTCTGGAAAGCCAGCCGTGTATTGAGCCGCAGGCGCATCATCCAAAATAACTGCCTCGACGCCGCCAGCATTAAGCTCCGTCAACACACTTGGCGCAGTTGGGAATTGTGACACTTTGGCGCCGGTAATTTTTCCAGCCAGTGTATCGCCTGTCGTGCCTAACTGTACACCAATTTTCTTACCCGTCAGTTGATGTCGATTCCGAATTGGACTGCCTTTCTTGACAATGATCCGCTGCGAGGCTGAATAATACGGCTCAGAAAATAACGCGTTTTTAGCGCGCTCCGGCGTCACCGACATGCCAGCCACTGCCATGTCAATTTGCCCTGATTCCAGCGCTGATAGCAATCCGTCAAACGACATGTCTTCAATCCTCAATTCTTTATTCATGCTGCGGGCAATCTCCTTGGCTAGATCAACATCAAACCCAACAATTTCATTGCCCTGCTTGTACTCAAACGGCTTAAACCCAGCATTAGTACCCATCACCAACACATCATCACTCTTACCAAATCCACCTTCGCGCTGCAAAATGTCAAACGCCATAAAGCCAATCAACGCCACAAATAGTCCAAGACCGATCCACCAACTAACTCCAAAGCCGTGACGTCGCGTTTTCGTTCCGTTCATGCTTAGTAGTATACGCGCTTTATTACAAAATGATAAGCCCTAAGTTCAGCATTGTTCCTCACGTATAGTGGTATAATTAGATAGTATGAGCAAAAAAATCCTCAGCCGTTTCTGCAATTTTCGCACTTTTGTCCGCATCAGCATCGTTCTAATGCTGGCTCTCAGTGCAATATTCATCGTCGCCAGTCAGTACAAAACCGTGCAATTTCGCGACGCCAAAATTGATGAGATTTTGTTCTATTTTAACAACGGCCTGGCGGGCGGACAATCCAGTAGCCTAATTTCAGCAGTCTGGGGCAACGTGCCATACGCTATTGGATTATTTGTCATCTTACTACTCCCTATACTTCTCAAACTACGCTGGAAAACAATGCCATTTCGGCTGCGCCACCAGATCTATTACGCAAGTGGCATTTTTGTTGTCAGCCTGACACTCCTGGCACAAAGCTTCAGCATCCCAGCCTATGTCAGCGCTCTTACTCAATCATCAAAAATCTACGACAAGCACTATGTTGATCCGCGCGGCGTCAAATTGACCTTCCCTAGCACCAAACGTAATTTGATTTATATCTATGTTGAATCGCTAGAAAATACGCCCGCCTCCAAAGCCAACGGCGGCATGAGCGACAAATCAGTCATTCCGGAGCTGGAGAAATTGGCGCTGACCAACACTTCATTTTCACACCAAGCCTCAGGACTCGGTGGCGCCCTACCTGCCCATGGTACCACCTGGACAGTCGCCGGCATGACCGCTCAGTCCGCTGGCGTGCCACTCAAAGACGGCGGCGTGTTTGGCGGCCGCGACCGCAACGGCATGGGTGATTTCAATAAATTCTTGCCCGGTGCTTATACTTTAGGGCAAGTACTCCAAAAAGCTGATTATAATCAATCATTTATCATGGGCTCAGATAAAACTTTTGGTGGGCGCGATAAGTTACTAGAGCAACATGGCGATTACCACATCATCGACTTCACCTACGCTCAACAGCACGGTTTGATTCCTCAGGACTACAAAGTATGGTGGGGCTACGAAGACAAAAAGCTTTTCCAATTTGCCCGCGATGAAGCCACTCGCCTCAGTAAATTAGACAAGCCATTTAACTTGCAAATGCTGACCGTTGACACGCACTTTACTGACGGCTGGCTGGACAGTGACACCTGTAAACAACAATTTGAAGCAAAATACGACAATGTACATGCCTGCGCTTCCAAACAAATCACCGCCTTCGTCGAGTGGGCTAAACAGCAACCGTTTTACGCCAACACTACTATCATCATCAGTGGTGATCACCTCGGTATGCAAACGCCATATTATGAAGAGAAGATCGCCGGCGCTCCCTACCAACGAACCGTCTACAACGCCTTCATCAACCCTGCCGTTCAGCCAACTCACGCCACCAACCGCCAATTCGCCACCTTTGATATGTACCCATCGACCTTGGCAGCACTGGGTGTGATAGTAGATGGCGACCGCATGGGGCTGGGCACCAATTTATTCTCAAATCGCCAGACACTAGTTGAACAGTTTGGTGGTATCGATCAGCTCAACGCTGAGCTCAGCAAACGCTCAACTTACTACGAACGGAAAATCTTAAGCAGTTCGTAAGTGTATCACCTCACACTGTCTCTTGCCGCAACGTAACAATACGGGGCTCAGCCCACAGAAAAAGGAGGACATATGCCACCAACCATGAACCAAGAAGAAACCACCAAGCCCCTCGAGCAGTTTGGGACGGACATCACGGCACTAGCGCGTGAGGGCAAACTCGACCCAGTAATCGGCCGCGATGAGGAAATTCGCCGCACCATGCAAATCCTCAGCCGGCGCACTAAAAATAATCCAGTCCTCATCGGCGAGCCGGGCGTCGGTAAAACCGCCATCGTCGAGGCCCTGGCGCAGCGCATCGTCAAAGGCGACGTACCGGCGTCACTAAAGGACAAGCGGCTGATTAGCTTGGAGATCTCCAGTTTGTTGGCCGGCGCGAGCTTTCGCGGTCAATTTGAAGAGCGCCTCAAAGCAATTTTGAAAGAAGTGGAAGAAGCGGCTGGCGAAATTATTTTGTTCGTTGATGAAATTCACACCATGGTTGGCGCCGGCAAAACCGAAGGCAGCATGGACGCTGGCAATATGCTCAAACCCGCCCTGGCGCGCGGTAAACTACACATGATTGGTGCGACGACGTTGGCGGAATATCGCCAGCATGTCGAAAAAGATGCAGCCCTAGAGCGACGCTTTCAGCCAGTCTATGTCGGCGAGCCAAGTTTTGACGACACCGTGGCGATTTTGCGCGGTCTGAAAGAAAAATACGAAGTTCATCACGGCGTTAAAATCTCTGATGATGCCATCGTGGCGGCGGCACGGTTATCCACCCGCTATCTGCCCGATCGCTTTTTACCTGACAAGGCCGTTGACCTCCTGGATGAAGCGACCAGCGCTCTGAAGATGCAACTGGAGAGTGTGCCGATTGCGCTGGATCGGCTGAATAATCGCCGCTTGCAGCTGGAAATTGAAGAAGCAGCGCTGAAAAAAGACAAATCCGACCACGCCAAGGCACGCAAAGAGGAGATTAATCAGCAAATCGCCGACCTTCGAGCTCAGGCCGAGGTGATTGACAATAAATGGCAGCACGAAAAAGACATTCTCCAAACCGTCAATACCGCTACCGAAAAAATGGATAGTCTGCGCTCACAGTTAGAAATCGCCGAACGCGACGCTGATCTGGCCACCGCCAGCCGCATCAAATACGGCGACCTGCCAGAGCTGGAGAAAAAGCTGGCTGCCGCCCGCCAAGAACTGGCCGCCATTCCGCCGGCCGACCGCCTGCTGCGCGAAGAAGTCACTCCTGACGACATCGCCAGCGTAGTAGCGCGCTGGACGGGCATCCCCGTGGAGCGGCTGATTGAGACCGAATCCAGCAAATTGACCAAATTAGAGGAACACATCAGCACCCAAGTGATTGGTCAAGACAAGGCCATTGCCGCCGTGGCCAGCGCCATTCGCCGTTCGCGCGCTGGACTTGCTGACACCAACCGGCCGATCGGTTCCTTCCTCTTCCTCGGCCCTACAGGCGTGGGCAAAACAGAGGTGGCCCGCAGCCTGTGCCGTGAATTATTTGACGACGAACACGCCATGATTCGTATCGATATGAGCGAATATATGGAGCGACACGCCGTAGCCCGCTTGATCGGTTCGCCGCCAGGCTACGTTGGCTATGACCAAGGTGGGCAACTCACCGAAGCGGTGCGCCGCCGCCCCTACAGCGTGGTCCTGTTTGACGAAATCGAGAAGGCCCACCCCGATGTCTTCAACGTACTCCTTCAGGTGCTCGACGATGGCCGCCTGACTGATGGCCAGGGGCGAACAGTCGATTTCTCCAACACGGTCATCATCATGACCAGTAATGTCGGCTCACAGGCGATTATGGACTTTTCTGGCGACGATTTGTCGGCACTGGATAATCAGATGCTTGAGGTGTTGCGCCAACACTTCCGGCCAGAATTTCTTAACCGCATTGATGACATTGTTATCTTCGACCGTATTCGACCAGAGGCCATGCGGGCAATTGTCGATGTCCAACTGAAACGCGTTGCTCGCCAAGTCAAAGACAGCCGCGACATCACCCTGGAGTTTGACGATAGCGTCCGCGACATGTTGGCCCGCGACGGTTATGACCCGGCCTTTGGCGCCCGTCCGCTGAAGCGCTTGGTACAAAAGCGGGTGCTTGACCCGCTGGCGCTGGAGCTGATCGACGGACGAATTCATGACGGCATGGCGGTGACTGTCAGTGTCGCTGATGACCGGGTGACCTTTCACCAATAGTCCCTTCCGTTCCTATCAATCACAGATACCTACTTCCGTGTGGCTTGAGCCATTCAAAGGTGCGCTCATAGCAAGAAAAAGCGCTCCAGCCATCAACCGGAACGCTTTTTGATAGATTGTCCTCAGACCGGAGGCACGCTACTCGGTTTGGTTAGCCTCCGCCCGCGTCAGCTTGTCGACCATCGGCAATATCAAGTAAATACCGATGATAGCTGCCGCCAGACCAGCACCAACGATGGCAAAGTAGGTTGGTGTTAACACCGGCTTCAGTGTCGTCGAGAACATCTTCGTGAATACTGCCCCCGTCCAAACACCGATACCACACGACAGAACCGAGGTGATCAGCAGCGGCGCCACCGATTCAACCATCACCAAACGCTTCAGTTGAATGAGGCGCATACCACCGAGACGCAAAGTATATAGCGAACGGCGACGCTCCATTAGCCCGCCAATCGTCGAGACAACCAGGCTCGCTACCGCCACAAATAACGTCACGCCAATACCAATATAGGCTAAGCTGGCAAATTCGCGAATCGTTGGATTGATATGCGGTTTTTTGGAATCAGTGCCGCCCACTACGTATGTCAGATCGTACTGGTTAGCGCGCATCACAACCATGCTACGTAACTTCTCAAGATCATTGTCTGATTTGACCGTCACTAAATATTCTTTGGCGCCGCTAGTGTCAATATTGTCGGCCATCAACGACACATTTTTGACCACTGGCGCGTCAAAATTCAACAGCGCAAATTGGTCGGGCCGAGCATTACTTGGACAGGTGTGCTCAGTGTATATTGCCAGATCCTGGCAGCGAATTACACTGCCATCCTCGCGTGGATAGATCGTTGCTACTGACGTGACATACGACTGCTGGTTCAGCTGCTTCGCCATATCACCTGGCAGTGAACGGCCAATGACAGCTGCGGTACCATGCTTCAACTGTGAGTAACCGTTGTCTTTGATAGCCTGAACATTTAAGTTCTCAATACCACTGGTTGCTGTCAGGTAAAAGCTACCAGCAAACAACGCCAGCACCACCCCACTCACACCACGGAAAACCGTTCGTGAATGCACTGCCGTACGCTTACCAGCGATCAGCATTGAACCATTATTCGCCCAGCGCGCCGCCAGTAGCGACAGCTTATTCGTCAGCCAGCCACCAGTCAGGACGAGCCCGAACATCACCAGCAGTAGCGCCGCCAGTAGCAATATAGATGGAATAGCCGATTCTTTATGTGCCGTCAACCAATCCAGACCCGGCTTTGACGACAACCAAACAAAGATGGCGATACCAGTTGCTGGTACCAACGGCCGCCACCCGCGTAGTTTCTTTACCTTTTCAACCGAACGTGACACACCCAGTGGCGAAATTTGCGCTCGGCGCATCCGTCGCCAGTTAACAAACGTCGTCAGACCCAATGTCAAGCCAATAATCAAGGCGTATTGCGTGGTAGTCAACGCTAAATCACCAGGATTAAACCGCATCCCGCTCAGCTTGAAAGCTTGCAGCGGCGCTTGTAATAGCCCAAACGCGCCCAGGCCAATCACCACACCGACCACTGATGCTAGCAACGACTCCAAGAGTAATATCCGTGTTACCTGCCGCTTGGACGCGCCGATCAACCGCAAGGCAGCATAGCGTTTTTCACGTTGTGCCGCACCCAGCTGTGTCGCCACTGACACGAAAATGACGATCGGAAACAGTAAGATGGTTCCACCAACGCCAAGTACAGTGATAGATATAGGATCTAGTCCGACATTTGATGTTAGACCATTCGCATCCGTCCGGTAAACATTAGCAAAGTAGGGAGCTTGTCCTCGAGTTTTCGCGGCAGCATCACTTGCCGCCACTTCATCAGCGCTGGCACCACGTACCATCATGAGAGCATCTGGGCCGCTAACATATTCACTAGGGAGTACGCCGAGATACTTAGTGTTACTACCAAAGCGCGCCAAGATATCATCCTCAGGGTGTTGAGCCACCACATCAGCCAACGCTTTCGATAAGTAATACTCGCCCGGACCTGGCGTTTTTAGCTTAACAAACTGCGGCGATTTAGCCGTACCGTACATCGAGTAGGTTTGGATATATTGACCGCGCCATTTTGACGCATTGCCAAGTCGCACAACATTACTAATTCTTAATGGCTCAATACCAGCAATTGGTTGCTGTGAAGCCTCTTTGCGACTAGCTTGGTGTGCCGCCAGGCTGATGGCTGATCCTCCAGCGCGTCTCATAAGCCCATTGATACCAGCCGTAAAGCAGCACACTAGTACGATCCCCAGCGCCACCGCCGCCGTCGTCAAGCCCAGACGCGCAAACGACTGGCGGCCAGACTTTTGTAGTAACATCCAACTAACGCTCATCAGACAATCCTCGCCTTAGCTTTATCAGCCCTCGTCTGTGCCGGGTTTACCGCTGCCTCAGCGCCAGAAATCTGCCCGTCACGGACGATGATTTCCCGGTCAGCGTAGGCGGCAATCGTCGGCTCATGCGTCACCATGATGACTGTCGTGCCGTGCTCTTTGGCGGTTTTGATAAACAATTCCATGACCTTTTCTGAGTTCAGACTATCTAGCGAACCAGTCGGCTCGTCAGCAAACAATACTTTTGGCTCAATCACCATGGCTCGGGCAATCGCCACGCGCTGCATTTGTCCACCTGACAACTCGCCGAGCATACTGTTAGCTTTACTCGCCAACTCAACATTGTTCAACCATGTTTTCGCCCGTTGATAGGCTTCTTCACGCTTGATGCCGTTGAGTAGCAATGGCAACGCTACATTGTCCAGCGCCGTCAGCTCCGGCACCAACTGTCCAAACTGAAAGACAAAGCCAAAACTGGTGCGCCGTAGCATGCTGCGCTTATCATCGTTCATCGTATCAATCCGCTGACCGTCAAAATCAATCTCGCCACTATCAACTTTAGTAATTGCCGCCAAGCTATGTAGCAGCGTTGATTTACCAGACCCAGACGGGCCCATGATCGCCAGCACCTCGCCCGCCTCGACATCCAAGCTAACACCGCGCAGCGCCTGTGTTTGCCCGAACGACTTTGTAATTTTTTTAGCGCTAATTATTGGTTTGCTCATGCAAAATTTCCTCCTTTAGCCGCGTTAACCGCGAAATTATTAATTCAATCCAGCGCAAATCCGCCTCCAAATGATACAGTGCATGGTCAATCAGCAGCATGTCCGACAAACTACTATCGCGCCGCTGCGCTGTCAGCTCACGCATCCGTTGGATGTGCGCCTGGCGCTGATTATCCAGATACGGCGAAGCATCGCCATCCTTCAGGATAGCCAGCACCGCTTTGATATACATGGTTGCTTGCAGTTGCGGCGACGGTGCTTCGGGTGACTCCAACCACGCCTGCAAATCTTGCTTACCTTCATCGGTAATTTCATACCGAACCCGGTCCGGCCCGCCCGATTCGCTGGTATCAGTAATTTCTTTGACTTTGTTGTCGCGTTTGAGCCGTGCCAGAGTTGAATATATCTGACCGGTTAAAATTGGCTTGTCCTTGCCAAAATAGCCGTCATATTTTTTCTTCAACTCATAGCCATAATTTGACTCTTCCGCTAAAAAACCTAACAGGGTATATTGAACGCTCATACTCTTACTATACACCCATTGTTTAGTTATTGCAAGAGTTCTATACACTCAGTGTATAGTATGTTCTGTCACCTAACCTCACCAGAATGCATACTATTATGCAATTTTGACGTATAATGGATGCATGGTTCAATTTTGCCGAGTATATAACAAACAGCAGTCCATCAAGTCAGCTATGGTAGGAGTTGGTAAAATCCTCAGCCTACCACAGTACGCACTGCTGGCACTTACCCTATCTTTGCTCGTTGCACTCATTATTTTTTTTGCTATCAACGCCAACTTTTACGGCCCGCTGATGATGTCGCGGTTGCCGATGCTAGACAAAGCCTCCCTTGTCGGGACTATGTTCATTGATATATTCAAACAGGGCTTCAGCTCACTCAATGGCGCATTGCTCCTTGTAGTGTCACTTCTCCAAGGACTGTCAATCACCGTCGTCATTTTTACTGCCAAGAAAAATAAGCGTAATGAACAGTCGGTCACCAGACAAGTCGGACTCAGCGGCCTGGCCTCTGTGGCTGCTGCCATCGGCCTGGGCTGCGTTCCCTGCGGCACATCACTCATCCTGCCGCTCGTTGCTGTGTTCTTCTCAGGTGCTGCCGCTGCCACTGCCGCCACCGTTGCCAGCACCATTGTCTTGATGTTAGCCCTACTATTAAGCCTCTTTTCACTCTACAAGTCTGGACAAATCGCCTTTATGTATACAGAATTAGCAAAACAGGAGGAACTATGAATCGACAAAAATCAGCAGGCATAGCAATCATTTGGGTTATTTCAGGCATTTTGATTACGGCAATCGTCGCATTGTTTATCTACGGCATCGTTAATCGTCCACCAAATCGCCATGTCGGTGACGGCAAACCATGGAACGAAAAGATGTCACAAGGCTCTGCTGAAGCCAAGCATGTGTTTGTTGATTATACTGATTATTTTTGCTCATTCTGCGCCGAAGTTGAAGCAGCCACTAACGCTGATTTCTTCAAAAATGAGTATATCAAATCAGGTAAAGTTCGCTACGAACATCGCGTGGTAACACTGCTCAAAGAAGTCACCGACAACACAGAAACTGGGGCTCACGCCGCCTTTTGCGCCGCTGACCAGGACAAATACTGGCAGTATACCCACGACATCGTGCCACGCATCAAGCGTGATTATTTTGACAAAGGAATTGGTGTGAAAAACGTTGCCGTACCGCAAAAAATTCCACCACTGCCGCTAGACTACTTCCTGGCGTCTGCTAAACATGTTGGTATGGATGAGGCGAAATTTACTGACTGTATGACCAAAAAACCACACCAAAAAGAAATCGATGACAATACCCAAAAAGCTCTTTCGCTTGGTGTGAGCGGCCTGCCATACATGGTGATCAATGATTATGTTGCCAGTGGGTTTGCTGGCGGTGAAACTGGCTTAAAGGCGATCTTGAAAGCTGGCGGAGTGAACTAATGCCTACCAAAAAAACGCAAACAAAACCTCAAAAATTGTCAACAAAACGACAACCAGCTCGAACCAGCCATAAGTCAAGAACTAACGCAACACCTGCAAACCGACCTCGATTGAGCAGTATTATATTCACTACGTTACTTTTGCTTGCTGTTAGCGCAATGGGTGTCTTATTTTACCTCCATTCCAAGCAGCCACCAACCCAACGTCCAACTGTTCTAGAAGATGAAAAATATTATTTCACCGATTCGCGCTATGCTGGCATTCGCTCCAAGTTTGTGACGCGCGACAGCAAGCGCGAAAAGGTCTCAATCGAATACCCAATTACCAGCAATTCCAAAATCAACAAACTCATCGCCCGAGCAATTGACCGCGCTGATAGTGATTTTCGCTACACTTCATCAAGCACCATCACCTTTGAGCGACCAATGACCGAAACCATCAGCTACCAAGTGACGCATAATAATTCCGTCGCCCTGTCGATCATCGTCAATATCAAACAAGACATGCATGGCGCCCATCCAGTGGCACTGACGCTGTTTTGGACCTTTGATAAAGATTCTGGCGAGGTGATTAGTCTGGATAATTTGACTGAGAAATCAGAGGAAGCCACCAAGGCAATCGTGACAGCCGCCCAACGAGACGTTGCACAAACCATCAAACAACGCCAGCAGCCAGAAGCAAATCTTGAGGAGATAATCACCAAAGAGACATTGGCAAACTTTACCATCGCTGACGATGGCAATGCCCTGGTCTGGCCAATTGGACAAGCCTCCCTGTTGCCGTCAGCCTATGGCGAATTAACCATCAAAGTACCAACCGCAACTGTTGCCAAATACCTGCAAAATCCAACGGCTCAAAAACTAGGCAATTTCCCTAAACCACCCGAGCCAAAGCCAGAACCAAAGCCAGCGCCCGCTGCACCAGCACCCGCGCCAACCACTGGCAATAGAGTGATCGCTTTGACGTTTGATGACGGGCCGGGACCATACACTGCGCACCTACTGGACATCTTGGATCAGTATGGTGCAAAAGCGACGTTCTTCTTGATCGGCAGCAAGGTTTCCGGCCAGGCTAGTGTTGTACGCAGCATCCATGCACGCGGCCATCAGCTAGGCAATCATTCATGGTCACACCCAGAATTACCAAAACTATCAGTTGACCAAATTGCTGGCGAAATCGACCGCACCAACGGAGCTATCAGGCAAGCCACTGGCGTCAAGCCAACCATTCTGCGACCACCGTATGGTGCAGCCAACGGTGTGGTTTTAGAACAACTTCGGACGCGTGGCATGTCGTCAATTTTGTGGTCAGTTGACACTCGTGATTGGGCTGATCGCAATAGCCAGATCGTCTGTTCACGTGCTGTCGCTGGCGCTCGTCCTGGAGCCGTCATCTTGATGCATGACATTCACCAAACTTCCGTCAATGCCGTGCCGTGTATCCTCAGTTCACTGAAGCAGCAGGGATATTCGTTTGTGACGATACAACGGTTACATTAGTCCACCTGATCAATCTCAAATATCTTGTATTTCGAAGAAGTACCACGCAGTAATTTTACCTTTGAGGGCGCCACGCCGAGATGCTTTGCTAGTAGTTTCGCCGCCGCTAGATTTGCCCGACCTTCAATGGCTGGCGCCTTGGTGTAAATCGTCAACGAACCGTCGTCATTCGTGATGACTTCTTCACGATGGCGGGAGTTGGGTTTGAGATGGACGGAGATTTTCATAGTTCAATAATCATTACCCTCAAAATGACATCGCCTCCAATTCCCGCGGTAAAATCTCCTGCACCTCCACCGAACCTACCACTAAATGATAGCCGTATAAGTCCGACGGCAAATCACGCTCGACCGAACGCCAATTAACTGGGCGATTTTCATCAAAATAATCCAGTAGTTCTGCGTTCAAAAAATGGTCGCGCGGCAAGTCAACTGAACCATCCTGATTGATGACCAGCGCTATCGACAAACCCGATGTCACGCCATCTTCATTTTTAGCATACGCCGCCGTCACCAGATGGACCACTGGCTCAAATTCCAACACTGATTGATCGCTCGCCTCCACCTGCGCCTGACCGCGACGCGCTAGCTGCTTATTAATTTCTGTTGTTAATTCCTCAACACTCGGCTTACCGTCAACCGCTCGGCAATAGTCGCAACCATCTGCCGCTTCGACATATTCCAGCAGTAAATCCATATCGACGTCAGTGTCTTTAACACCATGCTGCGACAATTGCTCCACCATTTCATGCAGCGCGCCTAGCAAACTATAATCATTAGCATTTCTAGCAGCATCACCGATGCGGATAATGGCGCGAGCGATGGTGATAGGATTTTTAGACTTACTCATACACCTATTGTACCCTGATCTATCATAATTAATGTATCAATCCAACAAACTCGCTCCGCCACCAGCGTCATACGTCGCGCGTTTATAGCTCCACTCGTTACCATAACGCTTGGCTTGCTCCAATACCATATCGGTTGCCAATGACTGCTGGTCTGGCGGATATCCATACTTTGCCAACGTCTTTTTGACGTTAACTTTCAGTTTTGCCTGAACATTCCTGCGCTCTGCCCAGTCAATCGTGGCATCACGACGCACCTGCTCTAACAATACTTTCGCGATATCACGTAGCTGCGCGTCACCCAGTACTTCGCGGGCACTGCCATTTTCAACCAGCGCATCGTAAAAGATAATCTCATCCTCACTGAGGCCATCAACTGCGCCATTCTCAACAGTTTGGCGCACTTGCTGTCCGATGTTGATTAATTCCTCAATCACCTGCGCCGCCTCAATCGTCCCATTTCTATACCGCGTCAAGGCTTGGTTGAGCAAGTCAGAGAACTTCGTATCCTTGGCATAATTTCTCGAAAATCGTAGCTTGATTTCATCAGCGAGCAGCTTTTGCAGAGCTTCCACCGCCAAATTCTTGCGCTCCATGTTACGAATTTCCGCCAAAAACTCATCACTCAAAATCGACAGTTCCGGCTTTTCTAATCCCGCCGCCTCAAACACATCAACCACACCCACTGGCGCAATTGCTTTATCAACAATTTGTTTCAGCGCGCTTCGGTACTCAGCATCAGTCACAACTGTCGAGCTCGACACTTTCTCTAGCCGAGCTTTCACCGCCTGAAACAGCGCCACTTCCTCACGAATCTTCAACGCCTCGGGCCTCGGCATAGCCAGCGCAAAGGCTTTACTCAGTTCCAAAACATGCTGTTTCAATCGCTTCTCACCATCTTCCAACCCTAAAATATATTCCTCGGCATCCAAAATAATTTGCAGTTGCCGGTCGGTTGGCGCCGTAAAATATCGCTGATAATCAAAGTTACCAAATAAATCGCGCACCACCTCGTAACGCATCTGCATCTGCGCCACCGCCTCAGCAATATCAAGCTGCGGTGCGCCCCGCCCGCCGCTTTGCGTATAGTCAGAAATAGCATCGCGCAGCGCCCCTGCCACACCCAGATAGTCAACCACCAAACCACCGGTTTTTCCAGGGAACACTCGGTTGACTCGTGCAATTGCCTGCATTAAATTATGATCCTTCAATGGTTTATCCAGATACATAGTGTGCATATTTGGTACATCAAACCCCGTCAGCCACATATCGCACACAATCACGAGCTCAAGCGGATCGTTCGGATCTTTGATGCGCTTTTCGATCGCTTTCACCCGCTGTTTATTACGAATATGCGGCTGCAAATAGTTAGGGTCGCTAGCGCTACCGGTGATAATCACCTTGATCGCACCACGTGCGTCATCATCACTATGCCAATCCGGCCGATACGCCACGATTCTCTCATACAAATCAGCCGCAATACCGCGACTCATCGTCACGATCATACCCTTACCGCTCAGCACACTTTGCCGAGCCTCAAAATGCTCAATGATATCTAGCGCGATAGTATTCAGCCGCTCGCTATTACCGACGATGGCTTCTTTTTGTGCATACTCGGCCTTCAACGCATCCTGACGACTCAGTTCTTCGCCCTCCAGCAAATCATCAACTTCCTTATCCAGCCACTGCCGCGTTGCCTCGTCCATATTCAAATCAACCAGCCGACTCTCATAATAAATCGGCACTGTTGCACCATCTTTCACCGCCTGCTCGACATCATAAATATCGATATAGTCGCCAAACACTGCTGGCGTTGACTTATCATCCGTTTCAATCGGCGTACCCGTAAAGCCAATGTAGCTCGCACCCGGCAAGGCATCACGCATATATTTGGCATAACCATATACTAGCTGGGCGTCGCTAGCTCGAACATGTGCCTTCAAACCGTACTGGCTACGATGCGCCTCATCTGCCATCACGATGACATTGCGTCGATCGGTCAAAATTGGCAATTTATCCTCGTCATCCTCAGGCGAGAACTTCTGGATTGTTGTAAAGATAATCCCACCTGCTTCGCGCTGCAGTAGCTTCCTGAGTTCACTGCGCGAATCAGCTTGTTTCGGATCTTCTCCCAGCAGCTCGCGACAGGCGCTAAACGTACCGAATAATTGACCATCAAGATCATTACGATCCGTCACCACCACGATGGTTGGGTTATGCAAATCGCGCGATTTCATCAGCTTACCAGTATAAAACACCATACTCAAGCTCTTACCCGACCCTTGCGTATGCCAAACCACGCCAGCCCGTTGGTCACCGCGTTCACTACTAGCCGCCAGCGTCCGATCAAGCGCTTTATTCACCACCCAATATTGATGATAAGCGGCAACTTTTTTGATTAGTTTATCGCCGTCGCTCCGCTCAAATACGATAAAATTCTGCACCATATCCAGCAAACGTTCAGGCGTACACGCACCGCGCAGCAGCACTTCCAACATCGGCACATTGCCAACTTCTTTCTCGCCGTCAATCGTTTTCCACGGCATCATTCGTTCCAGCGGGCTGGTTATCGTCCCTATTTCCGCCTCTAGTCCATCACTGGTTATACACAGTTCATTGAACCGAAACAAGTCGCTAATCTCTCGCTTGTACGTCTGGATTTGCTGATACGCCGCTACCAAATCCGCCTTCGTATCAGCCGCATTTTTTAGTTCAATCACCACCAAGGGTAGTCCATTCACAAATAGTACAATATCTGGCCGGCGATTATAATCGCCCTGCAAAACCGTCAGCTGATTGACCGCCACAAAATCATTGTTTTTGAGCGAGGTAAAATCAACCACCCGTACAATATCGTGTTTCACTTCACCACTTGATGTACGGTACTGCACCGGCACGCCCGCCACTAACAACTGATGGAAATCATGATTATTCTCAATCAAGCTTGGTTTACTAATCTGCGTCAAACGCCGCATCGCTTCATTCAAGGCTGGTCCTGGAATATGCGGATTGAGACGCACCAGTGTACTCTGTAGCCGCCCAGGTAACACCACCTGCCTGAGCTCACGCTCAGCCGCAGCACCATCTGGACCAATATCTGGTCCGTGTAGAATTTGCCAGCCGATACTAGCCAGGACGTCAAGCGCGTATTGTTCGATGTGGGATTCGGTCATATTATAGTAATTATACACCAGATGCCCTAGCTTGGTATGTCTCTAAAAAGGTCAACCTCCTGACGATCAATAGATATTTTATTCGTCTCCCTGATGCCTTGTAGCATATCGACGTCAACTATACTTGTGTCTCTAACTGTTTTCATTATATCGTCCTTTAGCCAATCAATACACCAGATAATAGAATTATCAATATATGCTCTTTCACTGACTAACCGGGTTAATAATTCATTAAATTGCAAGTTCGGATCAATAGAGTAAGATACTCGCTGCAACCAAATATCTAATAAGCCAGTGTTAGGTATAATCTTGAACTTATCAAGAATTTTTTGAACAAGGAGTCCCCTCCTTGACTCACTCGCCCCACGGATAGTTAGACTCGCAACCGCCATCGCCATATTGTAATACTTAGGGTTTTTAATTGCCATATTAACTACAATACTCAGCATAACTTCTGGTTTTTCATAATCACGTAAGCTTTTCCCTTTATCTAAGTAATCAAGAAGCTCCTCGTGAAACATATTTAGCTGGCGAGACACCATACCTGAATTAGGATATTTATAACTAGCTGCATAAATCTGCATTAACCATTTTGCAAAATTATCTTTTTCTTTCTTTATATTCGGTATGAATAATTCTTCGATCTTATCCTTTTTAATAGAACTCAAGACTATATCGCTGCTCTTTTTGGTTTTCTGTGCATTTAATCTGAGACCAAGTATTGCTAAAATTTCAGTTAACTCTTTCAGTATACGAGCTCCTAGATCTAGCCTATTGGTAAAAATTCGATAGTCATCCCTGTAGCGAACAATGGAATATTCTCTTTTATCAATATCTTTTACAGCTTGAGCTAAAAGACTATCAGCGTATGCAAAGATAAGCTCAGCAATAAAATCAGAAAGAGTATTTCCCTGGGGTATCCCGTTTGTCTGTCGATGATTCATCATCTGAAAATACTCATCAATTTTACCTCCCAGAGATTTTTTATCACGATTAGCATAAGCCTCTTCTTTGCCATGAAGAGCCCATGAAATAGAATGCGTATATATTGATCCATAACAGTTTGCAACATCAGTTTCTAATACATATTGAAAATCAAGACCTTTAGTCGCACAGTTTTGTTCAAATTTCTCCCACCAAGCACGTATTTGCTCCGCTTTCGCGCTTTTCTTTTTTGAAGGTTGCATTGGAATACTAGCAACTTCAACATTACAGTCCCTCCTTAACTCAGAAAATCGCTTTTTTATAACACTCCAATTATCCTCTTTGGTAATATAATGCACTAACCCTACATAAAGAACTGGATTTATTATCTCAAATGGCCTCCAAGCTAATTCACCATCTTTGTTGCCGTAAATCACTTTATTTACATCATGTCTATCTCTTGGGTCTTTCTTCTTACGACTACCCTCTTCTGGATCAAAAAAGTAATTAACATCATAACCACCCATCTTACTTGACACGGCTTGAAGTATTGGGTCAAAGTTAAAATATTCAGGCAAATCAAAGTTTACATAACTTTTACCGTCCAGCAAAAAAGCACGAGCTTGCTTATGATCAAATTCTAATATATTAGCCATTATATCTTAATCTCTCCGGAAATTAATTTTGGTAAAAGCAAATCACGAATGTTAGATAAATAATCTATTTGCTTCTTGTTTTTATGTATCATATCAAACAATGGTCGCACTCTCTGCTCAAAAGCATTAAAATCGCAATCTGGTAAATTAGCAATCTCCAAAAGCTCTATGTGCTTTGGATAAATATGCGGCTGACCAGAGCCAGTTTGCATATCATATATCTCTTTTTGCTTATTCTTGAGGAATAAATAGTAGGTATAAACATATTTGGTAATTGTTGAGTCAATGTACGAAGAGTCTGCCGACCAGACTGGTTCACCCCAAACAGATACAAAGCCAGCATTTGCTCCGGATGCACTTATCGTAATAACTGGTGCAACTGTGTTTGCTTTATTATGAAATCCAGCTGGTTTCAGGCCACCGCTAATAACCGGCGTGTCACCACAAATCATATCTCTAACTTGCAAACTTCTACCTCTTTTTGGGTGAAACTTTTTTCCTAAAGGTATGGTCTGTATATTACCATTACTCTGCTTAGCTTTATCAACAAAATAATGACGAAAGAGAGCTTGACCGAGCTGCTCGAGGGTTTCATTCATGTGGCGATTGAGCTCGATTTTTTCATCAAGACTGCCGAGGATATTGGCAATTTTCTTTTGTTGGTCGAGTGGTGGCAGATTAAGTTCCATATTAGGCACCGCTTTGACTGATAAGTGCATTACTGTACTGCCATTGCTATGTGCTAGCATATACTCTCGAGTAATTGGAGACTTTAGATAATAAAAAAGATACCTAGGATCAATGACTTCTGTATTTGTTACTATTATTTTCGACAGATCCAACGAAAAGCAAGCACTCCTGCCTATATCTGGCATAATTATAGGACTACCGATAATTTCACGATTCTGAGTAAGATCTGTGTTTGCTATCAGGATGTCGCCAGACTCAACATATTGCGATGGTTTTATTTGTCCTGCGTAATATTTTATGCCATCAGCATTATATCCCCCACCCCTAGCAACAGACTTTAGGTTCACAAAAGCAATTCCATTTTCTGAATTAGAATAATCGGCACTTCTGTATGAAATACCTTTGATAATCTCTGCAACCTCACCAAGTAGGATCGTTTTTGTCATTTTTTTATTGCCCTTTCGGTAGCCTCATCCGCGTTCGTATAATCAATTGCAAGCCTGTCGCGTTCAGTTTTTAATTCATTTTCGATAAACTTATGTCTACACTCCACGTCTGCAAATATATCACTCCATTTTCTAACATAGATTTTACAATTATCCTTTGAGAATATTAGCCCTTTTTCTTTCTCCCCATGCCCTTTATTGGTGTCAATTTCACCCTCTATGTAGCCTGATTCATTAAATTTATTACCAACAAGCACAAAATCCCAGTAAGTATTATCACCATTAAACCGAGAGTCTGAAAATATTGTTCGTTGATATCTCTTGATCTGAGACACTTCTTTCTCCCCAAGCAAAACAGCGGGTCGTTTCAGCTCTATTACTAGGTTATTTATGCGATCGTTTTCAATACTTTTTCTACATAAAAATAAATCCATCTCCTTATTCTTATCTGGAGATTCCATATTCACATCTTGCTTTTTGCCGCCACGTAGTATATATAGATATTCTGACAATGCTTTTTCAAATTTAGCTTCAGTACTAGAAACAAGATTATATTCCTCTCCAAAAACCCAAAAATTATGATCCAAAACTTTTTGCACATGATCAACCTCACGAGAATTGAAGCTATCATTAAAGACTATCTCCTTTAGAGCATCAATTGTAGTATAACGGTTTTGAATCATCTTAATAGTTTGAATTATGGAGTTTAGTTTATTCACCTTTAATAGGTCCGCTAATTGTTTCTGTTCTTGATCATCAAGCCGCACAACAGCGTCGATAATTGTATATATCTGATCGCGCTGATTTGAATCTAGAAGTGCGTTTAGAAGATGTATAAAAGTCTTTCTCTGCTCTATACTCGAATTACCTTCACCAAATATTTTCGGTTGGATTTTATAAATATCTTTTATGAGAGTTTTTAGTTCGTTATTGCGAGGAATTTCCCAGCTGTTATTGACTTCAGGAATAATGTTCTCTTTTTCATACTTTTCAACGAGATCATCTGCCATCTTTTGGAGATGCGGACTACGCATGCGACGTAGGTAATCGTTAATTTCGGAAATAACATATTTAAATTCCTCGTCTCGCTTACTATTAAACTTTTGCTCTTTATTTTGTAGAGTGCTTTGGTCATAATCAATTTTGTCCTCGTATGAGAACATGTCAAAATAATCACTTCTTATATATACGCTATGATAAAATTTATCGCCTTTATTGTTCAGTAGGGTTGTAGATTTATAGTTCTCCTTGCCAGTTGAATCTATTAGATAATATCGCGAGAATTCTTTATTTAGTTTTTTCTTCCACTGAATATACTTAACATCAAAGCGAGTTGATGTTGCATCGTGAATAATCTTCTCATCCCTTTCACCAGCTATCATTTCTCTATAGTCAAGAGGACTACCATTAATAGATATAGAGAACATCTTATCTTTGAATAATTCTAAAAACCAACAAAATTCCTGTAACAGGTATTGTTTTACGGTAGTCTCAATATTGCCCGAAGACAGCTCGCGTATCCCCTCAAATGTAACCTTTGTTGACGTCCCATGCTCATATGGTATTTCAGAAACAGGCGAATGAGCACCCGTATAACTATGCAAATCATCAGACTTGATTTCTATATCATATTTATAAAGCTTACTGTTTTTTTCATATACCGTTGTCCATCGTGCAATATTTGCAAACGTAAAAAAAGTAAGTCGACCCACTCCATTTTTGCCATGCACCAAAGAATGATGCCTGGAGTCTGTCTTATTTAGCGCCTTTTCCGATTCATGAAAAGGCTTAAACTTCACAGACAATAAACCCTGAGGTATTCCACTTCCATTATCTGCTATAGTAATACTTCTTAACGATCCTAACTCATTTTCTTCATAGCTAATGTCTATACTAGTTGCACCTGCATCAAATCCATTCCAAATATATTCGGCGATTGATTCCTGTGGCGAATAAGCACTTAATATAGATTTAACTCCGTCTCCACCAAGCTGAATCTCGTCCGAAACAATTGCTTCTGCTAGACTATCTTTTAATACTGTACTGTTAGTCATTTTTATATGATTCTTTTATTCTTTTTAGGTTTATAGAGATAGATTTTTCTAACTCACGGCTCTTCGCAAACTGCCCTTCAAGCTCAGCCGTTAACCGGGCAAATTTCTCGACGAACGGCTCACCGTCTTCTTCTATTTCCTCAACGCCCACGTAGCGACCAGGTGTCAATACATAATCATACTGCTTAATTTCTTCTAGATCGGCGACTTTACAAAAACCCGGCTGATCAGTGTAATCCGCACTAGCGGTTTTGTAATCATGATATGTCTTCGCCACCCGAGCAATGTCTTCTGCGGTTAGTTCACGGTTACGGCGGGTGACCATTTTACCCAAATTACGCCCATCGATGAACAGCACTTTGCCGTGGCGGTTCGCCCGGTTGCGCGACACGAACCACAGACAGCATGGTATGGCTACATTGAAAAATAGCTGACTCGGCAGTGTGACAATAGCGTCAACCATATCATTAAGAACCAGCTGTTTGCGGATATCACCTTCGCCACCAGTTTGGCTACTCATACTGCCGTTTGCCAGCACGAAACCCGCCGTACCACGTGGGCTCAAGTGGTGAATCATATGCTGAATCCACGCAAAGTTAGCATTACCCTTTGGCGGTAGACCATATTTCCAGCGCGGGTCAGCCTGCAAGTGTTCTTGACCCCAGTCGCTAATGTTAAACGGCGGATTGGCCAAAATGTAATCAGCTTTCAGATCAGGGAGCTGGTCATCCATCAGAGTGTCGCCACGTTTGATATTCGCATCAATTCCCCGAATTGCCATATTCATTTTAGCGAGTCGCCAAGTGGTTTCGTTTAGCTCCTGACCATACACTGCAATGTCGCTGACACGACCAGCGTGCTCCTCGACAAACTTCTCACTCCAGACAAACATACCGCCACTACCGCAACATGGGTCGTACACGCGCCCGCTGTATGGCTCAAGCATTCCTACCAGCAATTTCACGATGGAGCGCGGCGTGTAGAATTCACCACCGTGTTTACCCTCGCTGTCGGCAAACATACCCATAAAATATTCGTAGACTTGACCAAGTAAATCTTTGGAGCTGGCAGTGTCGAATTTGATATTTGTAAATAAATCGATAAGTTCACCCAAGCGACGCTTATCTAGAGCTTCACGAGCATAATTTTTCGGCAACACACCCTTCAGACTAGGGTTGTCTCGTTCAATTGCCTCCATAGCACTATCGACTAGAACGCCAATTTCTGGCTGCTTGGCGCTCGCCACCAGGTGTTCCCAACGAGCCTCCTTGGGAATCCAAAAAACATTCTCCGCCAAATACCAATCCCGATCTTCAGGATCATAGTTCTCATCAATCGCTGCCTGATGTCGCACCGAAAACGCATCTGAAACATATTTTAGAAAAATCAGCCCCAATACCACATATTTATAATCCGACGAGCTGATATTACCCCGTAGTTTATCCGCCGCAGCCCACAACTGCTTTTCAAGCTCCCTTGTATTCATAGATAAATTATATCAGATTGGGGGTCGTTTACTCTGAGTGTAGCAGACTTTTGTAGTCAGTTTTCGTAACAATAATATGATCATTAAGCGTAATGCCAAGCAATTTTCCCGCTTCTGCCAGCCTATTCGTAACATCTTTATCAGCCTGACTGGCTTCCAAACCCCCACTCGGATGATTATGCGCCACGATGATGCTGGCGGCGCGGTCGGCAATGGCATCAGCGAAGACCTCGCGCGGGTGCACCAGACTGGCCATCAGCGTACCGATAGTCACAACCCGCTTGGCGATCAAACGATTCGCGCCGTCCAGCGTCAAGCAGACAAAATATTCCTGTTTTTTATCGCGAATGTCGGCCAGTAGCTCGACGGCTTTTTCTGGGCCGTCAATAATTGGCTGGTCGCTATCCAGCAAATACCGCCGCGCCAGTTCCAAACTCGCTAAAATCACCGGGATTTTCGCTTCACCCAATCCAACCACGCCACGCAGATCATCATACGAAATATCGCCGCCTTTTTGACGCACAATTTTCAGCACCTCGCGCGCAATTTTACCGACATCCGCCTGTTTATTACCGCTGCCGATAATCGCCATCAAGAGTTCCAAGTCGCTCAGCCGCGCCGTACCGTAACGCACTAGTTTCTCGCGGGGACGATCATCGGGACGGCGATCTTGCATTTTCATCACACACCCCACACCTTCATCAATAACGTCACGGTTACCACCGCCCCAGCGACATAGTTCAGCCACAAGAAACGTCGCCAGCCCGCCCGTGCCTCCGCCGAGCGTTCATCACGAATTCGTACAAACGGCAGTAGATTGATGATATATAAGCTGCCTGCAGATGCCACTGGCCATGCCGCCACACCCAGGCACGCTACCAACCCGACCGCCGCCACGTACAGCAGTATCGCTAACCAGACGGTCGACCGCGCACCAAACACCGTGGCGATGGAGCGAATCTTGGCTTCGCGGTCTGGCACAATATCCTGCACCGCACCAAACGCCTGACTAGCCATACCCCAGCAAAAAAATGCGACAGCCACCAACCATCCCGCTTGCGTCGTGCCAACCAACGAATAGGCATACAGCAGCGGACCGACAAAATGTAGACTTGAGGTCACCGAATCCAGTAATGGCACTTCCTTAGACCGCAGCCCCTTCGCGCTATATGCCACCACAAAAAACAACACCACCGCTAACACCAACGCACTTTGCCAGTTGCCCAACAGCACCAATGCCAGCACGAATGGCAGGCATGATAGCACCGCCGACCACACGATCAACCGATGATATTTCCGTGGCGTCACGGCGCCTTCGACACCGCCCTTGCGGGGATTTCGCATATCTGATTCATAGTCGCACACGTCATTAATGCCATACATCAGCAAATTGTACGGGATGAGGAAAAACAGCGTACCAATAATCAGCCGTGCGTCAATAGCCCCGCCCATGACCACATAGCCCGCCGCAAACGGATAGGCCGTATTCACCCACGACAGCGGTCGCGAGGTCATAAATAAGACGTTAATTTTTTCTTTCACGATTTAACCCCTTCCAAATCGCTGGCACGGCCAACCCCGCCAAGAGTGAATAAAACAAATCTTCAATCGGCGCTAGCCCCACGTGTATTCCCAAAATTTTATCTGCAGGATAGGTAAACATACCCAAGTAAATCAGTAGTGAATCAAACACAATCGTCGTCACCAGCAATACCGCTAGCGTCGCCCACACCGCACGGCCAAATGTTAATAATTTGCGCCATGCCAGCACACCTAGTACTGTCGTCAAAAACAGCAGATTGAGTACTATATATGTCGCCATCGCTTTACTCCCGCCCGGTAGACTACCAGGCTAAAATAACTCAAAAACAGCAAGAAGAACAATTCTTCCAACGGAAATTCTGGAAATAAATACACGCCCGACATATACGGCGAATGTCCGCTGAGAAAGATACCGAGCGAGATACCACAAACATCCCACACGATGAACGCGCTGGTCATAATGAGCACGGTCAGTACTGTACGGCGAGCATCATACCAGTAGGCTAGCCTATACCACCAGTCCAGCACTGCCATCCCCACCCAACTAACAATAATTCCCGCTAAATACAGCCAACTCATATATCCTCCTTGGTGAGCGGTCCACGACAGCGGTTTCCCGTGATGCGCTTGTAGGTCAGCTGCGCACTGATCAAGCACATCGGCAGACCTATCCCCGGTAGCGTCCCCGCACCAACATAATACAAATTTGGCACTTTTTTACTGCGATTACGCGTACGGAACATAACGCTTTGGCTGAGTAAGTGCGATTCACCACCAAAGGCGTTGTACTGCCAGGCATTAAATTGCTCGCCAAACTGCTCTGGACCATAGACAAGCTGAGAAACAATTCGCTCAGGCAGATCAGGCTCGCCAGTCATCTCAACAAGAATCTGGATTATCTTATCCTTGCAAGACACTTCTTGTTCTGGCGTCAGCGTTATGCCAGCTGGTAACGGCAGCAATACAAGCAAATTTTCATGCCCCAGCGGCGCCAAGTCAGGATCGGTCTTGGATGGGTTGCAGACGTAGAGCGAGGCATGCTCTGGCACTGTGCCAGTTTCATAAATCGCCGCAAAGTTTTCACGCCAGTTTCTCACAAAGTAGAGATTATGATGTTGTAAATTCGACAATCCCCCTTTGACACCCAGCGAAACCAGCAACGCGCCTGGCCCCGGCTGGCGTTTTTGCCAATACTTTTCGGGGTAGCTTCGAGCAGCTGGCGGTAATAATTTGGTTTCAGTATGATGGATATCGGCTGCTGAAATTACCAAGTCAACCGCAATGTGTTCGCCGTTCATCAGTTCAATACCCGTGGCCTGATGACCATCCAGCACAATCTGCTTTACCGGCGAATTATAATGATATTTCACACCCAAACTTTTTCCCAACCGCTCCATGCTATCCGCCAATTCCATCATGCCACGCCGCGGATAATACACACCGCTACGAAAATCGAGATGACTCATCAGGCTGTAGACAGCCGGTGCTTGAAACGGGCTGGAACCCAAAAATACCATGTGATATTCTAGCAATTGTTTAAGCCGAAGATCCCGAAACCAGCGGCTCACATGAGCGTCCAGTGTCCGCCACACTAGCGGCAACATGGTCGGTAACTGGCGCAGAAGCGGCCACTGTAACACATCACCAACCCGCGTGAAATTGTTATACAGCGCGTGCTTCACCGCCACCTCATACACCTGGCTGCTACGCGTGACATAGCGCTGTAGTTTTTCACCTGCACCGGGTTCAATTGCCTCAAATATTGCCATATCTTTATCAACATCACCCTGAATAATCAGTGGCTCATAGCCTTCACTCCACACCTTGTAGCCAGGCGAAAATCGCACCAAGTCGAGTTCTTGCTCAGCCGATCGATCAAACAATTGATAATACTGCTCAAAAATCTCTGGCATCAAATACCACGACGGGCCAAGATCAAAGGTAAAGCCATCTTGCTTGACCACTTGAATCCAACCACCGGCTGACGGGTTCTTCTCGTATACCGCCACCTGGTACCCTGCTTTCGCCAGCAAATTTGCCAGTGCCAGCCCGCCGTAGCCCGCGCCGATGATCACCGCTTTCTTTGTCATAATCCCACTACTCCTCTCACAAATAATAGTAGCTTTACGCTGTTCGGTACCCGAATGCGCCTCGCTTTAATGTCGGCAACTGATGCTTTTTGTAGCCGCCGAAACAGTGCCTCATAATACAGCATACTAGTGCGTACAGCCCGCCGGATGATTAGTGGTAGCTGCTTGATATTTGTTTTAGCAAGGGCAAAATCCGCCGCGATATCCGCTTCGATGGCCCGCTTACTAGTCTCACTAAACGATGGATAATCAACGCCCGGGAAATACACCCGCCCCAACACTTCATAATCTGCCTTCATGTCACGCAAAAAATTCACCTTTTGATAGGCCGCACCCAAGTGGCTGGCACCATCACGCAACTTCCCATACTGAGCTGCATCGCCTTCGACGAACACCTTGAGACACATCAACCCCACCACTTCCGCCGAGCCGTAAATATAGCGTCGGTATGCCGCTTCATCGTATTCGGCGGTCATCATATCCATCCGCATACTTGCAAAAAAAGGGGGAAATTAACTCCCGTTCGATACCGTACTTTTGGGCTGTCAGAGCAAAGGCATGGACGATTGGATTGGTCGAATAGCCCTGCTTGCACGCCCGGTAAACCACTGATTCAAAGTTGTCTAGCTGAGCTATCGCATCATCGCCGCGGTACGTGTCGACAATTTCATCCGCTAGCCGCACCATGCCATAGACTGCGTAAATATGCGGCCGAATTCGTGATGCAAACAGCCGGCTGCTCATCGAAAACGAGGTCGAATACCGCCGAGTTAATCGCTCTGCCAGCTCGTAGCTCATTTGCTGGTATAATTCCATCAGCAGCACCTTCCTTGCATACTACTAATTATACCCTAACGATATACCAAACTATCCAGTTAAACGACCATTTGCCAAACGTTATTTTCTGATAACGACAAGCGATGGTGATTGGGCCTAGTTTGATGCTATATGGACATTGCTTGGCAGCTGGATCTTCCGTCTGAGAATGAGCCGTCTTATTATCAATCTGTACAGTTGTGGATTTACCAACATACCCGTCAGCTTTCATACCCGTCACAGTGATTGTTCTGGTTTTTGATATATCGACATCGGTGATGTCAAGTTGTCGCTGCTCGCCGACCGCCCAGCCGAGGTTATTGTCATCCAGACGAATCAGCCAGCGCGAAGACAAATTATCAACTGGTTGCCAATTGAGCCGAATCGTCGCCGTATCGCCATTTCGCTCAATAATTTTTGCCGAGACCTGAGGCGCTCCAGGACCAACAGGCCGATTAGGCTTGATGCCAACTTTAACGGGCGCCGATACGTTTGATACTGTGTCGTTATCAGCACTCATTCTCACCTGCATGATGCCATCAAACTTTTCAGTGTAAACATGGCTAGCAACTGGGTTTGTCGTTGTTTGATCAATCTTACCATCGCCATCAAAATCCCATTCGTACTTTGTGATCTTGCCGTCAACGACATACGAATCACTGGCATCAAAAGTAATTTCCTGGCCAATATTTGCATAATATTCACCAATCTTCAACTTAGCGTTTGGACGATTCTTGATTTTAGTTAAGGCTTTTGTTAGTGCGCCAATTGTATCATTCTCGCCACCACTAACAACGACTTGGCCCGAGGTTTGTTTAGCGACATCTGTGTACGAACTCGCTAGATGATGTTCCACGACCGGATACACGTTTACTGGATCAATTTCTAGCGAACGCTTAGCCACAGCCGCCACGGTCGAACCATCAACCTTATCCGGCTCGTGATAGCCAGCATCGGTCAACAGAATTATCGCCTTCGTCGCTCCCTTCTGCCACTTCATCTCATTCATGGCCACCATACTAGCATGCAACGCCGCCTCTGGATCATCACCGCCGCCAGCAGCAGAAACACTATCAAGCTTGGTAAGCAGATCAGTGGTATCTGACTGTAAATCTGATAATTTTTTAGCAGTATATTCATCACCAGCATCACGATACACAACTAGTCCAACTCGTCCGTTCAGTTCTTTGATCTTTGAGCTATAATTCCTGATGAATGTTTTCATCTGATCAATATATGGCGACATCGACCCGGTGGTATCCAAAACAAACACCACATCAGTTCCCGTCGTGCCCATATTATTGTTTGAACGCTTGTCATTGATTATTGGGCCGTCTTGCGGAGTAGACTGAATAGCCTTATTTAACCGAATAGCCGCCTCAAATACACCATCGTCGATTGGTCCATTGGTATTGGCATATTTACCATGTCCATCTGTATCCCAAGCAAATTTTGAGCTGCCACATACATAGTCATGACCGAGACACCATAGTCCAGTCTTTACATTATCTTCGTCTGGCAAAAACGGTTTTCGTGCACCAAGTGCACCGTTATCAACGAAGCAGTTAGCAATTTCGCGGCGATAGGTTGATAATTCTTTCTTAAAGCACGCTGGCGGCAGGATACCTTCACCTTCTGGCAAATATAATTTAGGATCGCCAAACAACATCGTAAAGACTATCTTCTGCTTGATGTCAGATGATATGCCAGGCAAGGTCTGTCCAACCACCTGCGCACCCTGTGAGTAACCTCCCAAAATGAAAAACTCTTTGGGACATTTGCGGTGGCGAGCAGTTAAATAGGCGTTCAATTCTGCGACACCTTGATCGACGCTTTTGCCATAATCATATCTCATACCACCACTCATCTTGGCGCCAATGGCGTTGCCATTCATAAGATTACTAACATTAACCGCTGGATATTGATTACCCCCGTAACTTTCGCTGCCTAGTTCGTAGAAATTGAATTTGGATTTATCGCCAATCCTAGACAATAACTGACTCCTAAATCGTGCAGCTTCACCTTTATCTTGACCAACCTCCTGACCAGAGCCCCTAGCAAATATCCCCGTAACCATCGTACATTTATTATTAACGTTCTCTGCCGCAGCATTAACATTAAAAGCAACTAGATTGACAATTATAGCCGCTACAAGTGTATAGCTTATTACAGCTCGCTTCTTCATAAAGACTACCACCCCATCATCTTAATAATTAACAGTTCATACTTAAAACAATTTAATCAATATTATCAACAAACCCCCTTTCTCTTACCGTTAGTCCTATACTCGTCATGTCATCACGATGTGAAACATTTATTCTATACTGATAGCCATTTCTTTTTCCACTAAATTCACAAACGTCAAGGTTCTTATCCTTACATCTATCCTCTATTTCCAGTAATTTATCGTTATTAGTAAACTTCTTAATATCATCATAATTTATAAAATCTTTATATACCCATGCTTTATAAACTTCTGGGCAGTTCCCCATTAGACATATAGCTTTTGGTGGTACAATGTCATGATTAGTCTGTTGCCACCCATCAAGCGGCCTAAAACTATCCGCCACCGCCTCGATATCTTTCGTACTACCTTGCCACAATACCAAACAAGCTACTAGTCCAACCAAGACCACCAAGCTGACAAATAAACATAAGGTTATCTTTTTTAAATTAATTTTTTTATTACCCTTCATATAGACCTCCCTATAATCAAAAGACGCCCCAAAGGGCGCTTGAAAACTAAAATAATTGGCATATTGACTGGCGGTGCATAATCACAGACCATATACTGTTATTATAGCTTATGGTTTGTGCAATGTCTATCCTAGGCTCAGGTTATTTTCTCGCCCACTATAAACAACATAGACTGCCACCACCCCAACCAGTTTCGTTAACCATGAAACGACGCTGGCGCTACCAGTGGTCGGGGTTTTACTGTCTTCCGGATTCAGCCAACTGTCATCCATCCACAAGCCCAGCGATGGATGGTTTTTGATAATAAGGGAATCCTCGTCCGCGACGCTTACTTCACTGCTATAGTTATACTCGTCAGAAGCAGCATCCGTTGCTAACTCATCTGGCTCATCTAACTCGAGCTCTGCTGACTCGGTCAATTCTTCATCAGAAACAGGCTCTTCCAGCCTTTCAGGTGGCAGCTCAACATCTGATCTTACGTCACCAATCTCTATAACCGCTGTCTTAATTTCATCATCGCACCACAAGTTGTTTTCTCCCGATGTTGTCATAATCACATCAGCCGGTTTCTCACGAGGCAAACCATATTTTTCCAGTGCTTGCGCTGGCGCCTCCTTTGACTCAACGGTAAGGGCCGATTTAATAGTCGGTAGAGCAGGGGCTACGAGTTGCTCCACTGGCTCATAGTCATCCTTGGTAATTTCAGACACTGATGCTACCTGGAGATTATCCAACGGCTCTGTAGATTCAACCTCATCAGCCACAAAAACTTCCAGCTCATCAATTTCTTCACCTGTCATAATCATCGCTTCCGCTAACGGGCCTGTTGTCACTGCCTCATTCAAAGGCGCTTCTGGATCCGCCACTGACGACTGTTCAACAAAGAATACCACATCCTCCTCGGCCCAGACTTCTTCATCATTGACATGAAAATTCTCTTCTATTACCGCATCATCAAACTGCTCGACTAGGGAAGCCTGCGTTTCATAAACCGTCTGATCCACTACCAGTTCTTGACTACCACCCTGCGGTGGATCGGTCCAAAGTTCATCCTCATCAACAATAGTCTCGACAGGAATAACTGGAGTCGGTGCTTCTGGCTCGATTGCGGCATTCTCCGTCGGTACCACTTCCACCACCTCGTGTGCTACTGGCATATCAACAACAACAGATTGTGTTGAGTTATGATCAACCGCGGGCTCCTCACCTACAGAAGACACCTCCTCGCCATATTTAACATAATCTTGAATTGGTGACGTCATAACCACCGGCTGATCAGGCTGCTCCTTTACTGGCACTGACATCTCCACCGCAACCACTTTTTTGGCAGGCATTTCATGTTTCACATCTTCCATCGGTACATTAACTGGTGTGTCCGACATCCGGACAGAGGACCCCTGCTCAGTGACTAGCGGTGCGCTCTTTTCTTCCGGTTCACTCATTATACGATAGCTATTGTCATCATCCCCCGTGTCATCGGCTATGGTAGTATGTGGCAGCGTTTCTCTTGACGGCACCTCAACTGGTGATACTGGCGACAAACTGTCAGTCGTATCCATCACCTCAACTAACTTTGGTTCTTTTACCTCAATTTGCGGGGACGCTTGAATATCACTCACCACCGTGTCAGTAAAATCGTCACTTACCTTTTTCGTATCCTCGACAATAGGCACGACTGGATCAGCTTCAACTGCCATCGGCGTTGGCAAAGCCACTTTATTTTCCGGTGTTAATTGCTCGCTCATCTCAACCGGTTCATCAAGGACAGGATTGGTAACTTGTGGCTTTGCCGCATAATCATCTACTCCCGCATCCTTCACAACTTCAATGGTAGTCTCCACTGCCTTAAAATCTTCCTCATCATGAACATTGCTCGTCTGCTCTTTGGAGCCGTCGTCTTTCTCTGTTACATTTTCACCATCCAGAGCCACCTCCATCACATTAGGACTTGCTGCTTCTGACACCTCTTCAGTTTGACCCAAGTTGCCAGCCTCATCAGTCTCTGGCACCACCTGCGCCCAAACGATTTCACCTGGCGCTTCGTCCTCTCGGAGTAATTGCTCCAAGGTGCTCAGCTGCTCTTCGGGCTGAAGGTCATTATTTTTCTCCATCATTGCGGCTTGACGATCTTGACATAGCCCCAAATTGACACAACCAAGGCACGCCGCTGTACCAAAGTTTCGACAAAGCTCAGGATCAATCGGTGCAGAGTATTCTTTTGTGTCATCATCAGACATAGCAGCATCAAGCTCGGCTTTACCACTAGCCACCGCCACCAAGTCAAACTGACTCACACCGTCAGTCACCGCTTCGTCAATGCCAAACGAAAAATCCTCACCCTCACTACCATCTCTCAATGACGAAAATACATCAAAACCATCACCGTCAATTCCTGTCGGTGATAATTCTACGGTAGTCGTCGCCCCAATCATTGCTCAAAAAATGTCTCCGTTGAAATATACGATTCATTAACTCCAGCGGCGGTTAGTTTTTGCCAAACATCGCGTACAAACGGCAAGCTGCCGCAGACTAGAAAGTGCGCATCGTCCGGCGTTTCAGCGACGATTTTCGCCACCTCAAACCGCCCATTCCGCCAACCATCTGTTTCCTCAACCTGCTGGCGGGTACTAAACTTATTGACCTGGATGGATGAGGCCGCTAACTCCTCGGTAAACACCATATATTCTGGCGATTTTTGGCTCAAATAGAGAAAGGCCGGCTGCTTGGCGTCCGCCAAAATACTCCAAATCGGACTGAGCCCGCACCCCGCCGCGATGCCAACCAGTGGCTGCTCAGTCTGCGGATTGAAATCGCCGTATGCCCGGCTAATTTGCAGCGTGTCACCAACCTGGCGTGAACACAAATAGCTGGAGAATTCACCGCCAACATTTTTCACGGTAATCGACATCAGCTCTTCACTCGGGCGCGAGGAAATACTATAGGCCTTGCCTTCGCGCACCTGGCTGCCCTCAATGAACACCGTGATGTATTGCCCCGCCATAAAATCAAACGGCCGCGCAACATACAGCGTTGTCACCTCAGGATTTTCCTGGCGCACCCGCACAATTTCGACAGTTAGTGAATCACGCATTCCTCGACATACCTTTCCATTATGTTTTGAGCGGCCCTGAATTCCTCATCAGTAAAGGTGTGGTAATTGGCAAATTTCGGACTAATGGTGGTGCCAGTGCGAAAATGCTGCAAGGCAAATCGCTTGGCGCCTTTAATCAACTCGCCAATCTTTTCAAAATCCGCCACCTCCAGCTGCTCACGGACGATGGTCGTTCGAAATTCATGGCCAATTCCCGAATCAATCATCAGCCGCACATTAGCTTTGATTGCCGTGAGATCAATCGGCCGCGCCGCAATCTCCACGTATTTTTCTAGTGGACCCTTAACGTCCATGGCGATAAAGTCAATCGTCCCCTCCTCGACCATGCCGCGCACCATATCCGGGTGCGTGCCGTTGGTGTCTAGCTTGACATCAAAACCAAGCTGCTTGATCATCCGGCACAGCACCGGCAAATCTTCATTGACCGTCGGCTCGCCTCCAGAAATCACCACGCCATCCAGTTTGCCAATGCGCGATTTTAGAAAAATCATCGCCTCCTCAACTGGGATGCTCGGCGCTAACCGCTCGGGCAACACCAGCTCAGGATTATGGCAATAACCGCAGCGCATATTACAGCCAGAGAGAAACAGCGCTGCCGCCACGTGCCCTGGATAGTCCACCAGCGACAGCTTCTGAATCCCGCCGATCGCCACCTTAAGCTGGGACAGCGACGGCGTTGACTCGCTGATGTTCGGCGGCATCGTCATAATGCTCCCTCATGTCAAATTCAGCTTGTTTACCCTTGTTCCACTGGGACGTCGGACGCAAGAAACCAACCACGCGTGAGTAAATTTCAGTCGTTTCATTACAGCTTGGACAGGTTGGATGCTCACCAACCAAGTAGCCGTGATTCTTACAAATACTGAAGCTTGGGCTGAAGGTGAAGTATGGCAGTTTGTAGTTTTCACAAATCGTCTTCACGAGTTTTTTCAGCGTCTGCGGATCATCCATGCGCTCACCCAGGAAGAAGTGAATCACTGTACCGCCCGTGTATTTAGTCTGCAAATTATCTTGCAAATCCATCAGCTCAAATAGATCGTCAGTGTAGTTGACCGGCAAGTGGCTGGAGTTGGTGTAGAACGGATGTTTGACCGCTGCACCCAAGCCATTGGCAAAGTGGGCTCGGTCAGGGAAGCTAGCCTTGTCGAGCTGCGCCAAGCGGTAGGTTGTACCCTCAGCTGGCGTCGCCTCCAGGTTGTAGTTATTGCCCGTTTCTTTCTGGTATTCCACCAAGCGGTCGCGCATGAAATCAAGCGTTTTCTCGGCAAACGCCTTACCCTTTTCAGTGCCAATGTCAACACCCAGCAGGTTCAACGCCGCTTCGTTGGTGCCAATCAAACCGATGGTTGAGAAGTGATTTTTCCAGTATTGGTTAAATCGCTGCTTAATGTTGCGCAAGTAAAACTTAGTGTACGGATAAAGGTTAGCGTCAGTCAATCGCTCCAATACCTTGCGCTTGGTTTCCAGGCTATCTTTCGCCATATCCATCAATTTAGCCAAGCCCTTAAAGAACTCTTTCTCGTTCTTTGATTTCAGTGCCAAACGTGGCAAGTTGATCGTCACCACACCAACTGAACCAGTCATTGGGTTTGAACCAAACAAGCCACCCCCGCGATATTCCAGCTGGCGATTATCAATGCGCAGGCGACAGCACATTGAGCGCGCGTCTTCTGGATCCATGTCGGAATTGATAAAGTTTGAGAAATATGGAATGCCATACTTGGCGCTGGCTTCCCACAGACTTTCAATCACTGGATTATCCCAGTTGAAATCCTTGGTGATATTAACCGTTGGGATTGGGAAGGTAAAGACTCGGCCATTAGCATCACCCTCAGACAAGACCTCCAGCAGCGCCTTGTTGAGCATGTTCATCTCTTCTTGGTAGTCGCCGTAGTTGGTATCCTGCATTTCACCACCGATGATCACTGGATTGTCAGCCATGTGCTTTGGACACTCGAGATCAAGCGTAATATTGGTAAACGGTGTTTGGAAACCAACTCGTGTTGGCACATTAACGTTAAAGACGAATTCTTGCAGCGCCTGCTTCACCTCGTCGTAGTTCAATTTATCAGCGCGAATAAATGGCGCCAGCAGCGTATCAAAATCAGAGAATGCCTGAGCACCAGCCGCCTCACCCTGCAAGGTGTAGAAGAAGTTTACCACCTGGCCCAAGGCTGAGCGGAAATGTTTAGCTGGCTTAGACGCCACCTTGCCGGCAACACCCGTGAAACCTTCTTGCAGCAGATCAGTCAAATCCCAACCAACACAGTACACACTGAGGAGATTCAGGTCGTGAATATGCAAATCACCCTCTTTGTGTGCCTGACCAATCTTTGATGTGTAAATTTTGTCCAGCCAGTAAGTCTTCGTAACTTCCGCCGATACGTAATTATTCAACCCCTGTAGGCTGTAGCCCATGTTGGAGTTCTCATTCACCTTCCAGTCCAGGTTACCAATATATTGATCGATTAAATCGACATGTGCGTTAGATGTAATTTCGCGCAATTTTTTGTGCTGGTCACGGTAGATGATGTAGGCCTTAGCAGTTTTCTTAAACTTAGAATCAATCAACGTATCCTCGACGATATCCTGGATATCTTCAACGTCTGGTAATTGTTTTTGGTTGCGAACTTCCAGTACCGCCAATACTTTTTCGGTCAGTTCCTTGGCTGTTTTTTTGTCAAATTCGCCAGTCTCCAAGCCCGCTTTTTCAATGGCTTTTTCGATTTTTTTGCGATCAAATTTGACGGTGCGACCATCACGTTTTTTGATTGATTTGTACATACCCCTCCTTATTATGGCAGCAACAAACAGACCCCAACCTCCCCTAGGGGTGCGTGTTGCAAAAAACGTTATTTATTTTCTAAAACACCATATGTAGTGCTTAATATAGAATATACACGCGATATATAGCGTCTGTCAATGAAAGTACATTGTATTATTTACATGTGAGACGCGGAAGATGTTGTTCCCTCTGATAATGCCAAAACGTCGCGGCGAATCATATCAACAATTTCTGCCTGGACTTGCTTCTCGCCAATTCGCTGCTCACCTGGCACACCTAAAATATCTTGGTCTTTCCACCACTGGCGCATTTCCGCTTCGCCAAATTCATGAGCGTTTGGCTTCGTGGCGTGGCGGCGCACCGTTTCCTCAAACGATACGTCAAAATAATAAATCAATTTTTCGCCCTGAAAATCATTCAGCAGCTGGTGCAGCATCGCGCCGTATCTTTTATTGCTCAAAATACCTTCCAGAATCACCGTATATCCAACGTTATTGCCATACATACACAGATCATAAATCAGCTGAATCGCCGGGTTGTTTTCACTGTCTTTCACGCGAAGTATTTCCCGGCGCACCACATCCTGCGACACCAACATCGTGCCGTAGCCTAGTTGACGCTGGAGTAGGCGCGCCGTGCTGGTTTTACCGCAACCAGAATTACCGCGGAGAATGATTAGCGGATGAGAGGTCGTCACGTGTACTCCAATAAATCATAAGCGGTGGCCGCTGACAGCGCCTGCATTTGGCGAAGATTATCACCTGGCTGGAGCGGCGGCTTGAGGCTGCGGATGAGATAAAAGCCAATAAACGCCGCCAGCATTTCCGTATTCAGTTCGTCTAGCCATGGTGTTACATCCTGACCATGCCGCGCCATGTCGACCAGAAACTCCGTCGCCCCAGACCTTCGCGGCGCATAGGAAGCCCAATTCCAATCAACTAATTTCAACTCACCAGTTTGCGGATGAAACGCCAAATTATCACTGCGCACATCACTGTGATTAAAACAATCTTCTGGCTGTTTGACGAAGTGTTTGGCACGTACCGAAATATCGGCTAATTCATCGCTCCTACCGAGTAATTCCATCATCTTCTGGCAGCGCCACTGGTTAACTTCTGATTGCTCTGGCAATAATATTCGGTAGTTATCAATCAACTGACGGCGAATATCAGCCTCAGCAATAACTCGATCAATACCGTCATCCAAGCCAAGCTCCGCCGCTACAAATGGTTGCAACTGCAGTTCCTCAATCACCTCGTATGGTAACTCTGTTCTTTCCAACTCGCGAATTGCCGCTACCACCGCCGAAATATACCGCTTGGCCACAGATTTTTCCGCTGGCGGCCGCCACAACCAGCCGTCGGCCGACACATAACTGGTTGTCATCAGCACATGTCCATCACCAGCCAACGTAGTCCAATCAGCCACATATTGCGGGTGAATTTTCTGCAACATCCGCATCACTTCATAATCTTTTTTCAACCAAGCTAACTCAGTCTCGCCATCATCAGGCAGTAAATCAACATCAACCTCTTTGACAAAAATCGTCCGATCGCCCGCCGACACCAAGGCGCGGCGATTACGCGAAAAGCCGCCGCTCACCGAGGTAATTTGTAAATCAGATACATCGACACCGAGCTCCGCTACAGCACACTGCAATGATCTGTCGGTCAGCAACTTATCAGGGCGAGGCAAGGTTTCCATATGGAAATTATAACATTTACCATATACCTGTTCTATTGCGCCATATAATCAGGCAGATATATACCAGGTCATATAACGACATTCTGTATCACACTCCCGTGTCTCGCCGATAAAATCCGATCACTGCCACGCCAAGTGACACCAAACTCACACAAACCAAAATGACCAATTTCCCTAAGTCTAATCCGTCCATCAAAGTACCTGGGATATTGTAGTAATGGATCAGCGACCAAACGTCGTAATCTTTCCAGCTTTCGATCAACTTGGCGGTAATCGACAGGGCGTACATTGCTAGAAAAAGCAGGCTGCCAACGCCAACAGCCAGCCCGCGCTTTCCCGTCACCGCCTGAGTGACAAAGGTGAGGCTACCAAAACTAAGCCCCAAAAACCACAAACTCACACAAGCCCCAGCAACGTGCGTGAGGTTTGGATGAAAGTCAAACAGCGGACCGATGAGCGCAATGGTCATACACAGCAGCACCGGAGGAATTACCAATAACCCCGCCATCGCCGCATATTTTTGCAGTACAATCATCACGCGAGTCCGTCGACTAGCGAGGAGTAACTCCAATGTCCCCGAATCCTCTTCCCGACCAATTACCCCAGCGCCCAAAATAATCGCTGTAATCACCACCCCGACCATCGCCACCAGTGGAAATAGCTCAATACTCAGCCAGCCTTCTGGCGTGGTGCCAATCGCCAAGTCACCAACCACCGCTTTCATACCAGCCGGCATCATGCTGACAAACGGACTTAATTGATCGCTAAATTTATTGAATAGCGCTGAAAACAACACCGCCACAACACTAATGCCAATACCCAAAAACAGCGGCAGTTTGTAATTTTGCCGCACTGTCTGCCACATCATCGCTTTGCCTCCTCACCTTCATAATACCGCATGAATAATTCCTCTAGTTCTAACTCTGATTCGCGCAATAGTTTTGGTTTATATTCGGCGATGAACGAGACAAATTCCGCTGCGTCGCCTTTGACGGTGAATTCGTATTCGTCGCCACGGTGTTGAACATCGGTGATGGATGGTAATTTTTTAGCTGCCGCCAGGGACGGTTTTTTAGCAAAGGTCACAATGTAGCGGTGTGTTGACAGGTGCTTCATGGTCACGATGTGTTCAATGGCAATCAATTTTCCATCGCGAATAAAGCCAGCACGGTGGCAAATCTTTTGCACTTCAGCCAGGTCGTGGCTACTAACAAACACTGTGGCGCCTTGCTCGGAAACTTCGCGCACCAAATCGTAAAATACCTGCTTCATCAGCGGGTCTAGCCCGCTGGTCGGCTCATCCAAAATTAGCAGTTTCGGGCGGTGCATAAAGGCTTGAATTAGACCAATTTTCTGACGATTACCCTTGGAAAGCTGACGAATCGGTCGATCCAGCACTGCCTCAAAACGCTCAGCTAACTCATCAACATATTGCCAATCAACCTTCCGACCCGTCCGCGCCAAAAACTTCAGCAATTTCCGGCCAGTCATAGTTTCATACAGCGCAATGTCGCCCGCCAGATACCCAACCTGATCATGAAGGGCTGTTCGTTCCGCGGAATTCCGTCCACCCAGCAACTCTACCCAGCCATCCGTCGGCCTCAAAAAATCCATCACCGACCGAATCGTTGTACTTTTACCCGCACCATTCGGCCCAAGAAAACCAAACACCTCACCTTCATGCAGCTCCAGCGATACATTGTCGACTGCCAGCTTATGACCAAAGCGCTTGGTCAGCCCGTGTAATATCAGCGGTGAAGTATCACTCATAACGACTCCTTTTAGTCATCATTTGCTATGGTTTCAGTATATTATAGCCATACTGAAAGATTAAAGCAATGAGCGAACTTCCACTGCTAGCACGCCATAATGTTTTTGGTCAGCAGCAGAATAATATTTGTTGTATTCGGCAGCGGCAGCTTCGGCACTGGTGGCGTGCGGAATAACACGGTGGTAACCCTCGGCCTGCACCATTTCTAAAAAGGAATTGTAGTGGCGGATAGCGATAATCTCCACGCGTGCTTGATCTGGTTCGCCGTCGTGTAGTATTCCTTCGGCATCGCGAATATCGCGGCGCAGGTGAATCTTATCGCCGACTCGGTACTCGGCAAACTTTCCGCGATTCAATCGACCTTCAACCGTCTTCCGCCCGGCGATAATATCGTCGAGTAATTTTGATTCTCGTCCTGAGTGCCAGATTTTCATAATTCCTACAATGTTGTATCTTTTTTATAGTTTTTCTTAAATCCTAGCCAGCAGCGGTGTCATAGTAAAATTATAGCACGGCCAGCCTATAAAAGTGTTTCTGCTAGGCATGCCTACCAAGCTACAATAAAATCTTTAGGTTAGGCAAACCTTAAACGGCCATCGCCTGCATCTCCGGCCAAATTCGCTGCACCAGCCGTTTGCCACGTGTGGTTAGCCGCACCCAAGCGTCGCCATAAGCCTGGTCGATTGCCATCAATCCCTTATGCCGCAAGTCCGCCAGCCAATCGTCCAGTTCATCTGCATCACCGTCACTGGCCTGTGGATTTTACAACCAGTCGTCATATGGTTGCTCATCCAATTGCTCCAGGACAACCAGCACACTCAGCCAATAGCCAACCAGTAACATCATGCTATTGAGTGCCGCCAGCGACAACGTCATGATCACCGCCAGATAGCTCAGTGCCAGGCGTCTGACGCACTGCCGTTTCATGATTTGTCCTCTAGTTTATAGCCAAAACCCGGGACGGTGTGGATCAGTTTTGAGCCGAATGGCTTATCGATTTTGCGCCGCAAAAACATGATGAATAGTTCAACGTTATTCGGCAAGATATCGGCATCAAAATCCCATACGTGTGAGATGATTTGCTCTTTGGACAGAACCTTGTCGGCGTTACGTATCAGATATTCCAACACAGCATATTCTTTGGCAGTCAGGCTAATTTCCTGATTCGACCGCGTCACTTTTTTCAAACTCGGATCAAGCGTCAAATCACCAACCCACAAGACTTCTTCCAGCTTCTCGTTCGGGCGACGCAGCAAGGCACGAAGACGCGCCAATACTAAACGGCTTCGCCAAATAATCATCAGCACCCACGTCCAAGCCTTCGACAATATCCCGCTCAGCATCACGCGCCGTCAACATCAAAATCAGCGTCTGATTACCGTCTTGACATAGCGCCCGGCACACTTCATAACCATTCATCTCCGGCAGCATCACATCGAGAATAATCACATCATAGTCATCCGCCGTCGCCGTTCAGTAGCCCTCGTCACCGTCATGCGCCACGTCAACTGCATAGGCTTCGTCTTCCAAGCCTTCCTTCAGCGACCGGGCGATGGACACGTCATCTTCTACTAGTAAAATCCGCATATCCTACCCCAGCATCTTCCCTAACGTATCAAATGTTCGCCCATTGCGGATAGTGATTGATGAGTAAAACTTTTCTTTCATTAGTAATTTATGGTATGACGTACGCAAAAATTCTTGCTCGCTATATTTACCCCAAAATACCGCCTTTTTACCAAAATGAATGATTTCATCATGAAGTGGCATTTGACCAATCCGCTCCTTGATATACTCAGGATCGACGTCATCGGTATAGAATAATACGTCTTTTCGCGCCAAAGGCTGGTGCCACCACTCTGGTAGACCAGACACTTCACCTAAATACTCTTCTTTCGTCAGAATGACGTGCTTGATGGTAAACGGAAAACACCCTAACATGCCAGCAATATTCTTTTTGATTGTCGTCAGGTCATCATCAGTGTCAAATATAACATTACCACTATTGATATACGTGACGACATGCTGATACCCCAAATCTTCGAGACTTGCCGTAAGGTCGTTCATCGAGACTTTATTTTTACCGCCAACATTGACACCCCGAAGCAACAAGATATATCTCATATTCTTTAGTATACTATCGCCTGTGCTTCCGGCCAAATTCGCTAGCGATGCTTATTTAGCAGGAGTATAGAACAAGGTGTCTGGTCTGCGAACCACGTGCGTTATAGTACTACTACGATTGCCGTATTTACTCTGTAGATCAATGATGGTGACGTGCTGTTCTGTTGGTCCTGGGCCTGTTTTGAGTACCTGAACCGTGACAACGTCATTTGTTGTCGTCACGCCATATAAGCGCCCGGCCGACAGACGAACATTGTCTGGCGAAGGGTCTTTGACTGACTGATTAAAATAGAACCGCCACTGCGCAACACTACCAGATTTTGGTGCCGGAATATATTCGGCACGCCGTAACCGTGGACCTCGCCCGTCGACCAGGATAAACATAACAGCAACAGCAATAATCGCGACCGCCATCACCCATTGCCACCGCTGCATTCTTTTCACAACACTAATAGACATATTGGTTTTTCTCCTTATCAATCGGTCTGACATAATCAGGTGACAAGACCGTACGATCGGTGGTGTTAGTATTTGGATTAGCGATAAACACCCCGCTGGTCTCTACCCACTGGTCTGGAGCAAAGGTTTTGCGCCAGCCTGGGCTGTACACTGGTACACCAATTGGGCGAGCATCCAAAGCACAACACGTCACCACAAAACGCGAAACAAAGAAAACATTCTCGTCATTGCTAGCCGTGATAAATCCGCTCACTTTGGCTGGCTTGTTTTGGTATTGTTTTGGGTCACTGGATTGGGATAATAAGAGCGACCAATCTTTGATGGTGAAGTTAGTATAACTACCCCGTTCTTTGAGAATGGCTGATTCACGAGCATCACCAGTTGCCTTCGCCCCACTATTCATCACCCGCTGGCTCACCGTCAAGCTGGTTAGCGCTGCTGGCTGAATAACTAGCAACATACCTATTGAAATTATGACTATCACCGCAGTGCCATACGAGCGATATCGTTTATGTGAGGTTTTGTGATTGTGCTTTGGCAGAGTGATAATCGTGGCGAGGGCGAGTAAAACACCAGTTGTTGCTAGCGCCAAGGAAAATAATTCATAGCGCGGATGAATATACCATTTGAGTTTTTCCTCAAACGAGAGCCATATCGTAGCAATGCTGGCAACTAGTATCAGCAGGATGCCACTCCATTCGTCTAGCTTATTGAGCCAGTGTAACACCCTAGAATACATAATTTACCACCAATCCCAGCAGCGCCGTCAGTAATACCACCAATAATGACACTTGCACCAGTACCGTTCGGCGATACGTCGTACGCATCAAGCTCAGCATTTTGATGTCAATCATCGGACCAAACGTCAGGAAGCTAACTAGTGAGCCAGATGTAAACGTACCGCGAAATGCCAGCGCAAAGAATGCATCGACACTAGAACAAATCGACACCACAAACGCCAGCAGCACCATGACTAACACTGACCAGGCTGGGCTATTCCCTAACAGTAAAATCGTTTCGCGCGGCACGACAACTTGGATAAAGCCAGCTATCATCGCACCAATGATCAATGCCGGCATCATGGTGCGCGTTTCATGCTTGAAAAAATGAAGCGCGTCAACCAGCCTGTTTGAATGGTCATTTTCTTCTTTGCAACTAGCGATAAATTCTGGGCGCAACATGGTCTCTTGCCGCGTCGAGCTGTATATCCAACCGATGAGATTGGCAATCAAAAAACCACCCAAAATCCTAGCAATCAGTACTGTATTATCATCAGAGAATGCCTGCTGGGTAGTAATGATAGTCACAGGATTTAGTATTGGTGCCGCCAAAAGGAAGGTGAGTGATTCTGCTGGTGTTAAGCCTTTGGCAAGCAATCCACGCGCCAACGGCACATTACCACATTCACAGACCGGCATAAACACTCCGAGTAGCGAAATGAGGGCGCGACGCAAGAACGGCTGTTTTGGCAAGTGCTGGAGCAACCAGTCGTGAGGCAACCACACACGAACCGCCATAGAAAAGAACATGCCTAGCATCACAAATGGCAATGCTTCGACGATGACGCTCAAGCTCAGGGTGATAAAGTCCTGGAAATGCTTGGGTAGCTCTATGGACAGGTTTCGTCCAGCAACCTTCACCGCAAGAAGCACCACAACTACCGCTGCAGCCAATAGCCAACGTTTATTTGTACTTTGACGTTTTTTCACTCATCTATTATACGTCTGGTTTGCCATTTTTAACAGTCAAGAAAGCAGCGCCCGAGGAGGTAGGCGCTGCTTTTTGTTGATTCGCCGCTGGTTAATTGGCCTGCGGTGCGGTATTGGCGGTTGACGGCTGCGGTGAGCCAGATTGACCCGACGGAGCAGCTTGGTTATTTTGCGCTGTGCCATTGTTATTCTGCCCTGCTGGTACTTGTGAGCTTTGACCAGTCTGATTCTGACTACCACCTGGTGCGCCGCCAGTTTGTCCACCCGGCCCGCCCTGCTGGCTATTTTGACTCCGACTCATACTTGGCGGACCACCAGCCTGATTATTCATACCGTTTTGCGTGCCACCGACCTGCATACCGACGACGAAGCTCAGGGCGCAGGCCACTACGCCACTGACCGCTATACCAGTAATTGCCCCGGCACTTAACCCACTTTTGCCAGAGTTCGTGCCGTTTGGACGCGGCGCTGGTGGCTGATCATAGACCGCTTCTGGCGTGGTGAGTTGTGCTTGCTTGGTTTGTGAAATTGCCATAATTTCTCCTTTCGTTAATTTACTCTCTCGATAATTCGTACAGTGTTACATCGCTACCTCCATAATTAACGACGGTGCCAGTTTGCTTGACCCACGCCGTGATTTCATTATTACTGCCGCCTGGGCCGCCGCCACCACGACCGTGCGAGCTGATGGCGTAATATTTGACTTTGCCGGCCTTCACTAATTGCTTAAATTGATCGAGTGTCAGTGGCGTATCACTACCGTTAAACCCACCGACCGCCATCACTGGCTGACCACTGGTCAGCTGAATCGCCGCTGATTCATTAGCACTCGCCACTGCCACCAGCCAGGTTGCGCCGTTTTGATGCTCTACGAGATACTGCACCAACTGGCTGTCCGCCTGCGACGATTCGTTATTACTCCCCTGCATCGCTGTGGAATTCGGCCCAGCGGTCGGAATGCTACCAGTGTGCGTGACATTGACTGTCGCCAATGTATACACCGTCGGGGCGAGTGTACAGGCGGCTATGGCAGCGATGATTGCCAAGTTTTGCAGCCATCGCCGCGGCGCGTAAAGATTAACTAACAACCCAATCATTCCCGTCAGACCCAACAGACCCACTATCCACATCAGCCACGTCATCGTCCCAGCGTAACCCAGGATAATCACCGCTATCGCCACCGTCACGCCGACCAGTAGCGGCAGTAGCCACGCATATGGTTTGCGTCTGGTGTACGCGCCCCACAGAAACGGCAGACTAATACCGACTAGTGCCGCCGCCGCTGGCGCCATCACCACCACGTAGTACGGATGGATCACACCGCTGGTCATGCTGAAAATCACAATGTGAATCAGCAGCCACAGCATCCAGAAAATCACTGCTGCCCGCCCACGATTCGTTCGGGGTGTTTTGCGTAGAATCCACAGTAATAATCCACCGCCCGCCAGGGCTAGGACTAGCAACCAAGCAATATTTGGCCCAAAATCATTGTTAAAGATCCTGAAAATTCCCGTTTGCCCACCGAAGCCCGTACCACCCGGCCCGTGTCCACCACCCGGGCCGCCACCGCGTCCGCCAAGCAGTCGACCAAAGCCGTTATAGCCAAAAATCAAACTCCAAATATTGTTATCATTAGTGCTGCCCACCCACGACCGATTACCAGCTGGCGTCAGCCAGACCAACACACTCCACCACAGCGTCGACATCGTCGTAATTACGCCCGCAAATATCAAGTGCAAAAATCGCGTTACAATCGGCGGCTTAGCAAACACCAGATAGACTAAAACCATCGCTGGTAGCACCATCAATCCTTGCAGCATCTTAGTGTTAAACGCCAACCCCGTGAATAGCCCTGCTAGACTCAGCCACAACAGTGGTCGTTTCCCTTCCAGCGAGCGTAAAAACGCATAGCCACTAGCGCTCAACATCAGTGTCAAAATCGCATCAGGATTATTGAAACCAAACATCAGTGCCGCCACTGGCGTTAGCATCAGTGTCGCTCCGGCAATAACAGCACTAGTGAAACCGAACTGCCGTTTCACTGCTCCGTACACCAGCCACACCGAACCAACTCCTGCCAACACACTCGGTAGTAACATCGAAAAGCTTGAAAAGCCAAACAGTCGAGCACTCAAACCCATCAGCATTGTCGCCAGTGGTGGCTTATCAACCGACACATAATTGGCTGCATCCAAACTACCAAACAGCCACGCCGTCCAATCCTGGCTGGCCGCCTGTATCGCCGCTGCATAGTAGCTGTTCGCCATACCGTTATGGAGCGCACCAAACAAATACAACGCACCAGTCAGTACTAACAGCACCGGTAGCATCCACTTCTCCAACCACGACCGTTTGTCTAGCTCCTTGTTGACGCGGTACAGTCCTTTCAGATCATCGACGGCCGTTTTCACAATTTTCACGCGGCTATCCGTATCTTCAATCCAGGTTACTGGTTGCTCGTGAATCGGCACGCCGGCTCGCTCGGTTTTGATCAGTAATTCGGTGTCAAAAAACCACTCATTGTCCTTGATTTTCGGTAATAATTTTGCGGCGACATCCCGGCGGATCGCCTTGAAGCCGCACTGAGCGTCACTAAATTTGGTACGCGACGTCCATTTGATAATGCTGTTATAGCAACGCGAGATGAATTCCCGCTTCAGCCCACGGCTAGTTTTAGAATCTTTCAATAGCCGCGAACCGATCGCCACGCCAGCCTCGCCCGCCACCAACGGCTGAATCATTGGCAGAAAATCATCCAGGCTGGTCGACAGATCGACATCCATGTACGCCAAAATGTCCGCTGGGCTATTCTGCCAGACCTGTTTGAGCGCTCGTCCGCGGCCACGCTCCGCTAGGCTAACGACTTGAACCGATTGGTGCTTTTCCGCTAAGTTTTTGGCAATTTCCAGCGTCTTATCCTGACTACCATTGTCCGCGATGGTGATTTGATAGCGATACGGCAGGTGTTTCGCCATATATTCATCAAGTGTCGTGATGCTTTTTTGAAGAATCTTCTCCTCATTGAGTGCCGGGACGACAATGTCAATGAGCGGACGGGCAATCGCCCGAAATGACGGTTGGTTATGAGCGGCGTCCAGGTGCCGCGGCCGAGTCAGTGGTTGGGATATGGTTGCTGCCTTCATAGTCATGCCAGCAACTATATCCAAGGCGTCTGTAATTTTGCTTTAAGAGTATATTAATCCAGTTCTTTTTGCACTTACAGCAGGATTAGTAATATGGACTATCAAATAATGGTTTTGCGTCAGTCCCCTGGAGAGCATGGCGAACTTCATATCTGTGAGTGCGATCAAATACAGTAGCCTTATTGTTTACAAGTATTACGTTTATGTATTCTGGTAACTTATACGACAATAGAGTTATACCCACCATCTCAATCGTCCTTGATACTGCTGTAAATATCTGTTTTGCGCTTTCTTGGTTATTGAAATCTGGAACATTCTTCTTATTTCTAAAATCTCCGTCATGCTCATTTCCATTACGGTTGTCACGCAGATGATCCTGCCAGTTCCGCTTCTGAATATCAATAAATGATTTCAAGTCGCCCACCTCAGGATGTCGCCTAATAAAGCCACTCATTTGCTGTTCATAGTCCTTACCCGCAAATATACATCCTATATCATATCCAAATGATCTAGTAAAATTTACGAGCCTATCCTTATAGGCGCTCCATAGGCAATTATAGAGTGAGTTATAAACTGCAGCTATTTCAGAGCTGGGCCGCGAATTAAAACCACTTTCTACCACCACCTTGTAGTGATTCCTTGCTTCAAGGAGTTTTTCATAGATACGATCCGCGCAGAAATCAGCCTCATCTCTAATCTTGTCATTCTCTATTTTTTCTGCAGCTTTCTTAAATAGAAACCAAATACTCTCTACTTCTGGGTCACTAGGATTCCATTCTGCCCTTAATGAAAAAGTAAACTGTGTTTTATTAACTATCATACGGTTAATTGCCTTGATCAATATCTATTCTTTTCCGTTATTCTCACTTTAGTTTAAGCAATCTCTCTACAAGCATAAAAACAGTAGTGGAGGGGTCGGCATTGGCAGGGTCATTCTTATCGCTCAATCTATATAGCTTCTTCGCATTTCGGATCGCAACACCTATCTTATCTTCAAGTTTGTCATACATTGACTGATCGTTCTTTTTATAGGCACCCATGATCTCTCTCAGCTTAACGATGTAATCAGAGCGTAATATTTGAGTGTCACAGTAATTAAAATGTAACAAATACCAAAGTTCAAATGCATCATTAGAATATGCAACCCGCACTCCATTAGTTTTTGCTTTTTCAATCGCAGAGTTGAATAAAGCAACGTCACTAGGGTTTGCTCTATTCTTATCCCTGTCAAATACACACCAAACCTCTTCGTAATCGCCATCTTCTTCCATCAAGGCTAGTGCCCTATCGACTACGCTAGTATGTACCGCCCCTGCTGGCTCTATAACTACATTCATGGTTCTAACCTTAAATCCCTTAAAATAGTTTGGCTCCGTCTTTGTCCCCTCACAAACGATAAGAATTCGCGGTTTAACCTCACGGTTTGCTGATTTTCTAGAAAGTCGACTCCTACCCCTAGAGCGCTCCCATGCTTTTGCCCTCCTACTCATTATGTTAATCTATAAACTATTAAAATCCCCTATATATGGTATTGCGCCATATCTACCATTTATATAATCTTTCTGAAATGAGGCATCTTTTCGAGGCTTATATTCCAACAATGAATATAAATGAGAGGAACCATACTTATCCTTTTCTGTGAACCAGATCTGGTCTCTTCTAAAATGGTTTCCTCGTAGAAGATTAGTGTCGTGGGTTGTAAATATTAACTGTGCATTCTTTTTATTACTCGTCTTTGAATTGAAAAGTTTTACAATCTCTTTCGTTACGAGTGGATGAAGTTTTGACTCAAGTTCATCTACGACGATTGTTTTGCCAGTTTCAAGCGACTGAGCCAAACTTCCTGCTAAGGCAAATAATTTTTTAGTACCATCAGACTCTTGCCGCCGAAGATCAAACTCTTCAATACCCGACTCTTTACCGTTTTCATAAGCCTTACGACGAGTGATAATTCGGGGTGGCGCTTTTCCCCCACCTTCTTTTTCAAGGAGTGCATTTACACTCTCAATAAAAGCCCTCACTTGGTCAGATATCTCCAAATCAGCAGGTATCGCAATGGGCACGAAATCTCGCTCCTCGATAGCGATATCTTCAATTTGAACATCAAATCTATGAAGGATATCAAGGACCTGTTTCTTTCTCTTTTTACCGCTCTTGCCTTCTTCTAAGAGCATATCAGCAGTATTACTCAAATTAGAGTCTAACCCGCTCATAACAGACATATCCTCAAACCACTCCATGATAGATTGAGTAATGCTTGCACCATTAAGCTGAGCTACAAATGATAAAAATAGTTTATCCTCTTTGATGCTATCGCTTAATCTTCTCCCCTCTCTAAATGAACGGCCAATAGTTATGTTTTGTTTTTCTCGAGTAAAAAGGGATGCTTCTCTGGTCGTCGGAACATAAAACAACCATTCTGACAAGATACTCTTTCTGTCAATCTCAAAGCCATATCTATATCTTATATTATCCTTCATAAAAATTATTTCAAAGAAGCTTGGCTCATCTTTCATAGTTCTATCAAGCTTATAAGCACAATTGCGTATTGGAGATTCCCCTAATACAAGATTTCGCATAAAACCAATTGCTCGAACAAAATTTGTCTTGCCGCTACCATTGGCACCATAAACGGCCGCACTCTTAAGAACGCGCCTATTGTTAACTGGAAAAGTATTATCGTCTTCATGTGTCTTATCATTTGAAGCAAGCATACTAAATTCGGCCATTTCTTTAAATGATAGGCAGTTTGCAGTTCTAAATTCTATGAGCATAAATTTCTCCTTACCTGAAATTATACCAAAATATACACTAAAATGCAATAATTTGAGATTATTTCACAAATATACTGTTTTAAATCAATTTATAAGTCTTAATTCGTTATTTAAGCTTTTTTACAGCCCCACCCACTATACTCACCGACATGAATATTCGCAAACAACTCACCACCTTTGCCACCATCGGTGTTCTCAATACCGCCATTGACATCACAATATACACCCTATTGATATGGCTCACCGTGCCGCTACTATTGGCCGTCATCATGTCAACCACCATAGGGATGATCTGCAGCTATTTTCTAAATAAGCGCTTCACCTTCAAAACCGACCGCCAGCCAATTGTCCAGTTTATCGGTATCACCCTCACTGGCCTGTGGGTTTTACAACCAACTGCCATATGGCTACTTATCCAACTGTTCGGAATAACCAGCACTTTTGGTTTGAGCATAGCAAAATTAGCCGCCACTAGCATCAGTCTGGTGTGGAATTTTGTATGGTACCGAATCGTATTTCGAGGAACAAAGAAAAAACACCTCCGTAGACGTGTCTTTTCTTGGCTCCGGCAGCTGGGCTCGAACCAGCGACCTATTGGTTAACAGCCAACCGCTCTACCACTGAGCTATGCCGGAATACCGTATTGCCATTGTACCGTATCATGACATTATTGTAAAGAACTGAATTATGGTTATATTAGGCACCTTTGACAATATCCAAAGCTTTTCTCAGGATGGCAGCTTCCTCATGAGCCGCCTCATCCGCCGCGGCCTCACGTTTTTTGGCTTCTTGCTCCAGATGATACCACCATGGCTTGGTCGCGCCAGTAGTATCAACCTCGTGATTGATACCAAGCTCCAGTGACCTGGCTTTACCCTCTCGTTTAATCAAGGCTCCCTGTGCCACCAAACCGTCAATGTGCTTGGCTACTGTTGAGACTGATTTATAGCCCAAAGCCTGCATTATCTCTCGAAACGTTGGGCTATATCCCTGTCCGCTGATGAATCCTTCAATAAAATCTAGTAGTTGTTTTTGCTTTTTTGTTAGTTTCATATATGTTCTATTCCTTGCTATACTTATAATACAACCAAACAGGAGGATAATAAAGATGAAGATTTTGTTGACTGGTGGTGCAGGTTATATCGGTTCTCATACCGCCATTGAGCTGATTCACAGCGGACACGAGGTGATTATTATGGATGATCTGTCGAACAGCTCAGCGGAAGTGATACGACGCATTGAGCACATCACCAAAACGACCGTTCCGTTTGTAGAGGCAGATGTGCGTGACAAAGCGGCGCTAGAAGAGGTATTTGCTAACCAACAGATTGATGCCGTCATTCATTTTGCCGGATTTAAAGCTGTTGGTGAGTCAGTCGCCAAACCCCTGGAGTATTATGACAATAATCTCATCTCAAGTCTGGTTCTTTTGGAAACCATGAAAAAACATCATGTTAACAAAATTGTTTTCTCCAGTTCAGCCACTGTCTATGGCAATCCAGAGTCTCTGCCACTGACAGAAGAATCACCAACTGGCCGAGGAATTACCAATCCATATGGCCAGACTAAGTTCATGATTGAGCAGATTTTACAAGATGCCGCGGTCGCCAACCCAGAGTTGGAGGTTTCTATTTTGCGCTATTTCAACCCCATCGGCGCGCACGCATCAGGAACCATTGGTGAAGATCCAAACGGCATCCCAAACAACCTACTACCATACGTTGCGCAAGTGGCAGTTGGTAAACTGAATGAAGTTGGTGTGTTCGGTGATGACTATGACACACCTGATGGTACCGGTGTGCGTGACTATATCCACGTAGTCGATTTGGCGCGTGGTCACGTAGCAGCGCTGGAGCACATGAAGTCAGGCGTGAATATCTATAACCTTGGTACAGGACATGGTACCTCTGTTCTGGAGATCATTAAAGCCTTCTCTCAAGCCTCTGGCCACGACATTCCTTATGTCATCAAGACTCGTCGCCCTGGTGATTTGGCAGCTTGCTACGCCAATTGCGATAAAGCCCAACGAGAGCTCAACTGGAAAGCTGAATTATCTGTTGAGCAAGCCTGCCAAGACACCTGGAACTGGCAAAGTAATAATCCAAACGGCTACCACTCATAAGACGCTTTGCGCACTGAACCAAAACCAGCGGCTACTACCGCTGGTTTTCTGTACCGAGGACGATGACAATGTCAGCGTTATACTTACTGATGGTTGGCGGGATGGTAGTTACAACATTAGTGCCATAGGTTTGCTTCAATTTTTCAATGGTCTTTGGTTTCGTACCGTTACTTAGGTCGTAGATAGTGTGTTTAGCTTGGACGCCGCCCGGATAGTTGCCAACCTGGACCACATTTAACTCTTGTTTAGTTAATTTCGTCTGTTCGGCGGCCGCCACCCCGGCGATACCAGATCCATTCAATATCACCAGTCTCGCTTCCTCGTTCATCTCAGCTGTTGGGCTGATGCGTTTTTTAACATAATTTTTAATGGCCGTGTAGTTATAGGTTCCAGCAGTCGGCACCACCACACTGGCGCCTGCGATATTGGAGGTTGTCAGTAGCTGTACCTTATTTTTCTCGTCAACCAGTGGTATTGAGACAATCTTTTCGGCATTAAACTCCTTCAAAATTTCAACGATGGTCTGCATCTCTTTGGTTTCAAAGTTGGTGTTAATGTTATTACCCAATGCATCGATAATCCCCATCATGACGTTGAAATCTGCTTTGTTGGATGTTTTGGCTTTCTCGACGATGGCTTTGATAATTTTTTGCTGGTTACGCTCACGGTCAAAGTTACCGCCACTCAATCCAATTCCTCCAGCACTACCACGGGCACGGCTAAATGCCAAGGCTTGCTCACCATTCATGTGAACTGTCTCACCGTTACGGTAGCGGATTTTTGTAGCCACGTCGTACACCATTGATGAGCCGTCGTAGGCCTCAACCTTCACGTCGATTCCACCAAGTGCATTAACCACCTCAGTAAGCACGCGCCAGTTAGCGTGCACTTTGTAGTGGATTTCCATACCCAATACCTCTTGAGCAGCTTTGGCGATCTCTGCCTGTCCAGCCTGTTCACTAGCAGCTTGGTCCTTGCCGCTGTCTTTGGCGTCTTGTTTACCACAGCCATAACTCTCGTTTAGCTTTCCGGCGGTAGTTTTCAGCCAAGACTGACAGGTGTGCTTTACGTACAGATCTCGCGGCAGAGACACAGTGTAGGCGTCCTTATTGTCCTGGTGATAAGACAATACCATGATGGAGTCAGCCAAATCAGCACCCTCCCAGCCATCAGGCGACGTACCAAAAATCAAAACATTTGTACGGCCGTTATCATCCTGTTTAAGTCGTGTTTTCGTAAACAACCCAAGGATATCTCCACCAACAACTCGCGATAGATTGTTATATAGTCGCCATGCCTGAAAGCCCAAAAATATCAGTAGTGGAATTAATATTATCAGTATAATGCGCTTGATGAGTCGTCGCTTTTTGAACTGCTCAAACGACAGCGGTTTTTTGTTCTTTTTCTCACGCTTTTTGTTAAGCTTTTCGAGCTTCTTTTCTGCTTTGAGACGCTTCTGCTCTTTTTTATCTGGTTCTGGTCGGACTGGTCGCTGCGGCTGATTATCAATTTCTCGCAGACTAGCTTGTATATCATTATCTTCAGGAAATGGACGCTGAAGTTGTTGTGGTTGCTGAAAATTTTGCGGAGCAACTGGAGTATGTCGCGGCTGCATACCATCAATAGCAACCGGTCTACCCACTCGTCTTGGAGCGTTAATACCGGGTTTATTCCCGACTCGCTCTGGTCGTCGACCAGCAGGAATGAAACCATCAACTGATATATTCGGCTTTTTCATCAACTCTATCTATTATAGCAAACATAAGCATTGCAACAAAATAAATATGAAGTGCGTTTGGCAGCCCTGAAAAGAACATCCACTGGAGGACAAACCCTAGTATAATTGGCCAGGCTAGCGCTTTTTTGACGGACATTTTTCGACATAAAGCCAGCAGTAGAGATGTCAATAATACAACACCTACAATCCCCAATTCCACTGCCACAGACAAGAATTCATTTTGGACGATTTCAAATTCGCCGCTCGTCTTGCCAGACTGTTGAAAAATAGCACGTCCTGCGCCACCCGCACCCACACCAACGAGGAACTGTACCGGGTTTTTTGTCCAAACCTCCAAAGCAAGTTGCGACATACCAGTTCGCTCCTCTGTCGACTTCGCGACATAGCCATCAAACACTGCTTTCGGTGGCGAGTCTGGCATTGCCTGTTGTGAGCTGGCTGCTGAGGTATTCTCTTGAGGCGGTTGCTGGGGTGTCAGGTCTGGTAAACTAATCTTTCCTAATGATAGATGGTTGATCGATTTGGTGATTGATTGATAAAACCCATCAGCTACCCTGGGGTTAAGCTGTGTAAAGACTCCGTGCCACATCATACCAAAGGCAAAGCTACCCACGAGCACCATGACAACCACAGCCGAGGACCGTAGCCAGTTGGTCGATGTACGCCAATTTACTAGTACTACCTGCACCAGCACTGCTGCCATCACTGCATACAGTGCGCCGCGGCTTAGTGTGAGATATAGCGCCACAAACATCAAACAGAGAGCAACTATGTCATATTTCGTGGCTTTGTTTTGTAGTAGTCGGTAGGAGACTAGTAAAATTGGCGCAATCAATAGGCTCCCAAAAAACTGTGGTTCAATAGCAAAACCACTGGGGCGCACAAACCCAAATCCTCGCGCTACACACCCATTGCATAACCCCCAATCAAACCAAGCGCCGTACGCCACCTGGATAATTGCTAGCAAACTCATCACCACCGCGGTCATAACAGTAACGCTCATCAGCGGACCAACCATTTTCTTGAGCGACGGCAAGCTATATATCACCAGAAAATCGAGAAATAACACACTCCAGAGGCCATTTACAAGGATTGACCTCAGAGGGTTAACTGACCATATGATACTGAGGAGATTCCAACCCACAAATACAGCTAGTAGCCAGACAGCTTTTTGTCGCCAGAGAAATTGCCGATGATTCCAAATTTGCGGCAATCCCACTAGTGCCAAAACTACTGCGTAAATGACGGCGATTGATAGTTCCAAATTCGTACCGCTTTGCCGACCAAAAGAGATGGTCGGAATATACGAAAACCACAGCGCCACGGGGGCTAATAGCACTAGCTTCTCCGTGACGCTAGCCGCTACCAGCCACGACGGCAAGCTCTGTCTCACTCTATTTACCAGTCGCATCATCAACTATCCGCTGTAGCTCCTGCTTAAACCTCGCGTCCGAAAAATCCTTCGCCGATGCCGAGACCTGCTGTTTATGAAACGTCATACCGTCAAATCGTTGCATTGCCGCTACCAAACTTTCAACTGTCTGCTCGTCAAAGAACGTGCCATTTTTCCCTTCGTGAATATAATCCAGCGCCCCACCTTGTTTCAAAGCGATCACCGGCACGCCAGCGCTCAGCGCTTCAATTGGCGCAATACCAAATGGCTCAATGCTTGGAAAAATAAATCCTTTTGCCTGGGATACCAAGGCGTTCAACTCCTCAGGATTATCAATGCGTGGGATAAATCTAATGAGTGGACTATCTCCCGCCAGCTGCTGCAAAATGCCGTGTTCTGCGCCATCACCCACCAACACCAGCCGCTTGCCTGACAACAAACACGCTTTGATAGCAATATCTAGACGCTTCCAGTTAACCTGCCGAGAGGTAGTGATGAAAAATTCTTCTTTGGAATTAGCAGTCGAACCAATAGTAAATTTATCGACTTCCACCGGTGGAAACAACACCTGAGCGGACCGATTATAGTACTTTTTAGTTTCGGCAGCCGAATACGACGAGTTAGCGACCAGCACTGTTGGTCGCTGGGCAAATTTCCAATCAATCTTGCGCAGCGGCCCAACCAATAGCTTAAAAAAGAACCGTACGATGAAGTTCAGTTTACCAAAGCCAGGGTTTTTGACATAGTCATCATACATCCCCCAAAAATACTGCGTCGGCGGACCTTGTAAATAGCAAATTCCTGTCTGATGTGGATAAAGTTTGATACCCTTACTTTCTGCCGTACAAACGGTGATGATGATGTCATAGTGACGCAACCGACGATGTAACCGGTTGAAATAGAGCGCCCTGGGTACCGCCAAAATCTTCCTGAGGCGAGCAGGAAAGATATTCACCCAACCAACATGAACTTGGCAATCATTAAACCAATTTATCTGCTTGCGAGAGTACTGAGAGGTGAAAATAGGTGCGTCAGGGAATAGTTCATGGATGGATTTGACTACTTTCTCCGCTCCGCCATAGGTCGTCAGCCAATCACAAACAATGGCAACGCGCGGCACTTCCCGACCCTCAGAAGCCATCACCGAGCTCCCCGCTGGAACAACACCATCCCAAACGTCTTTACCAAAATACGAATATCCAACCACAACGACCAGTTCTGTACGTAGTACACATCAAGCTGACGTCGCTCTTCAAAACTAATATCGCGCCTGCCAGACACCTGCGCCAAACCAGTTAAACCTGATTTCACTGCCAAAATGGTGTCTTTACGTTTGTATTGATTGATCTCTTGAGGGATCAAAGCCCGTGGGCCAACCAATGAGATATCACCTTTGACGACATTCAGTAGTTGCGGCAATTCATCCAGCGAGGTTGCCCGAAGAAATCGTCCCAACCGAGTGATGCGTGGATCATTGTCTAGTTGATCGCCATTATCACGGTATTGTTTGATCAGCTCTGGACGGCCCATCATGGTAAAGGCCTCTTCAGGAGTTGTGCCGTTATATTTGGACTTTTGTGAGCGGAACTTATAGATCCTAAACTCGCGGTTAAACCGTGTCAACCTGGTTTGACGGAAGAAAACTGCTTCACGTGGGGCGCTCAATTTCATGATGATAGCAACCAACAACATGATTGGTGAGAGCAGCAGTAGCGCCACACTACCAACCACGATGTCCATCAAGCGCTTCCAGACTCGACCAATCCCAAACAACTGGGTTGCCTGAATTTCTATGATTGGTAGTCCAGCAATGATCTCCACGCTATTCATTTTGGACACCATCCGATCTTGCTGCGGCACAAACATATAGGTCAGGTGGTTTGACAAAGCGTAGTGATAGACCTCTTGGGACCGTGTGATGTCAGTTTGCATGATGATAGCTGGGTGAACTGATTCTACTGCTGTTTTGAAATTCTTAAAGGTTTCAACCCCTTTACCACCATAGCCAGCCACGACACCAACGACATCATAGCCATAATTGATATGTTTGCCAAAATATTCTGCCAACTCAACAGTTTTGTCATTATCACCAACAATCAACACCTTTTGCCGACCAAAGCCGCGCAAGATCAAAACACTATTGATCAATTTCACAATCTCACGACCAAGAATCATCAAGATAAAGTTGATGACCACAAAGTATACTGCAATGATTCGTACCGGAAACACATCTTCGCCAGTGAAAAATTCATAAGAAATCAGTGCCATCACACTAATCACCGAAGTCAACAGCACACGCATATACTCTTTGGGGCGCGACAAAAATATTTCTCGGTTATACAGCCCAGACAAGGCATTGACTATCAGCCACAGTGGTAACAAAGCGACGATCAGCACGACAAAGTTACGAATTTGCGGCACAAAGTAATACACGCGGGTGTCCAGGTGAGTTCGGTAATAATAAGCTAGCGCAAATGACAGCACCACCATCGCAACATCAGCCAGCAAGAGTAACGCTTTTGAGGTAAACAGGAAATCGCGTTTCATAGTGCTATTTTACCCCTTAATCACTGAAATCCCAAGGCTTTCTTGATGCGATTCACTTGCTTCAATGGAAGACCGTGATATAACAGTGACTTGATGTAAGTATTTGAGACGGTTTTAGTCTTTTGAATACGGCGGCGCTTAGCCAGTGATTTTGGCCACAGGCCTATGCTTTGTATAAATCCTTTGACCGCAAATTTAAAGCCACCTTTTGGTATTTGGTACACCATGAACATGAAATATATGAGCGTAAATTTGAACCACATCGGTATGATCATAGGAAATGGTACATTTTTCCAGAATACCTGCGGCAAGTTTTTAAACACTTGGTTGATGGTAAAGCCAGGAATTTTGGAGCTTGTTGCTGAGTGTTTATGGAAAACTACCGCAGTTTTTTCATACCACACTTTCCAGCCGACTAGTTGCATACGCCATGAAATATCAACGTCTTCATTGTACGCGAAAAAGTCCTCGTCAAAGAAGCCAATCTGCTGAAAAACTTTGGTGCGATACAAGGTTGCTCCACCCGTTGCCCCAAAAAGTAAGCCACTGTCAGGTGCTTGGTCTTTTGGTAAATGCTCCGCACGCAGCGCTGGAATACCCCAGGTAGAGTACTCATCACCTGCGTCATCGATGAACTTGCCAGTAGTATCTAACATCAAGCTAGTAACCGCGCCAACCTCTGGTTTTTGCTCAAGAGCGCCCGCCAAATTTTTCAACCAGTCTGGTTCTGGAGCCGCATCATTGTTCAACAAAGCCACCGCATCAAATCCCTGTTCAATAGCCCAACGAATTCCAATATTAACCCCGCCAGTAAAGCCAGTATTGTTTGGCTCTTGATGAAAATGGAGATTTTTTATCTTGATTTTCGATAATTCTTTAACCGAATCATCACCCGACCCATTGTCTATCAAATATATCTCAAAATCTTCATGCGTCTGCTTTTTCATAGCAGCCAAACATTTCTTCGTGTCCTGCCAGCCTTTATAATTCAAAATAACCACTGCGGCTCTCATATCATCTCCTGTTTTAGCCTGATGCAATCCATTATACATGGTATAGTATATATATGACCAGAATGCTAGTTACGGGAGGTGCGGGATTCATTGGCTCGAATTTTGTACATTATACCGTCAAACACAAGCCAGAATACGACATCACCGTTATCGACAAGCTCACCTATGCGGGTAATACCGCCAATTTACAGCCAGTAGCTGACCAAATTAATTTCGTGGAAGGCGACATTTGCGATGCCGAATTGATTGACAAATTAGTATCTGAAACTGACATTGTGGTGCATTTTGCCGCCGAAAGTCACAATGACAATTCTCTACGCAATCCCTGGCCGTTTGTCGAAACTAACGTCATCGGCACCTACACTATCCTCGAGGCTGTCCGCAAACACGGCAAACGCTTGCATCATATCTCGACTGATGAAGTGTTTGGCGATTTGGAACTCGACGACCCCAACCGCTTTACCGAAGACACCCCGTACAATCCATCCAGCCCCTACTCCAGCACCAAAGCCTCCAGTGACATGCTGGTACGCGCCTGGGTTCGCAGCTTCGGCATCAAAGCGACAATTTCCAATTGCTCCAATAATTACGGCCCATACCAACACATCGAAAAGTTCATTCCACGCCAAATCACCAATATTTTGAGCGACATCAAACCTAAACTGTACGGCACGGGCGAGCAAGTCCGCGACTGGATTCACGTTGATGACCATAACTCGGCAGTTCACCTCATCTTGGAAAAAGGCGAGTTGGGTGAAACGTACATCATCGGCGCTGACAACGACCATGTCAACAACAAAATGGTGATTGAGCTGATTTGCGAACTAATGGGCAAAGGCAAAGATTGGTATGAACACGTCAATGACCGCCCTGGCCACGACATGCGCTACGCCATGGACTCCAGCAAGCTGCGCCGCGAACTCGGTTGGCAGCCACAGTACACTGATAACCAAACAGGTATGCGCGACGGCCTAATGCAAACCATCGAATGGTACCGCGAGCACGAAGATTGGTGGAAGGCCCAAAAAGAAGCCGTTGAGGCAGCCTACGCAAAACAGGGGCAATAATCATGACAGATGTGCCGTCAAAAACGAAAGTCAGTAGTAAAATCGTCTACCAAAATCCTTGGATCACCATTCACGAAGATCAGACTATTAGTCAAGACGGAAACACCGGAATCTATGGCTATATGGAGTCGCGAGATTCGTGCATGGTTGTAGTGGTAGACGATCAAGAGCGCTTATATTTGGTGCGTGGCTTTCGCTATCCCTCACAGAGCTTTGGCTGGGAGCTACCCGGTGGTGGGGGCGACAATGAAGATCTATTAGAAGCCTCGAAGCGCGAACTTGAAGAAGAAACCGGCATCATTGCTCAGTCCTGGCAGAAACTAGGCGAAGCGTATGTTTGTAATGGCCTATTGACAGAGAAAATGGCCGTTTGCCTGGCCCAAAAGCTAAGTTTTACTGGCCAGCGCGAACAAAGCGATGAAGTGTTTAGCGATATGCGGTTTTTCACGCCTGATGAGATTGATGATTTGATTCGAGATGGCGAGATTAATGATTGCCAAACTCTGGCAGGACTACATTATTATCAACTATGGCGAAAGGATACTATATGAGCTTCGATCCAAGCGGCTACAACGAACTAACCGTCACCGAATCACCCATCCCCGGGTTATTCGTCGTCAAACTACCAGTCCATGGCGACAACCGCGGCTGGTTCAAAGAAAACTACCAAAAAGAAAAAATGGAAGCACTGGGACTGCCGTCATTTACCATCGTGCAAAACAACATCAGCTTTAACGATAAAGCTGGCGCCACTCGCGGTCTACACGCCGAGCCGTGGAATAAGTTCATCTCCACTGCCAACGGCCGCGTATTCGGCGCATGGTGCGACCTTCGTCAAGGTGACAGCTTCGGCCGAGTCTTCACGCACGAGATTAACCCTGGCACAGCAATTTTCGTGCCCAAAGGCGTTGCCAATGGCTATCAAGCGCTCGACGACAACATTGCCTACACCTACCTGGTCGACGCGCACTGGTCGCCAGACGCCACATACACCTTTGTCAATCTGTTTGATCCAGCACTTGGTATCGACTGGCCCATCAGCCAGGACCAAGCAATTATTTCCGAAAAAGACGCTGCTCACCCGTTACTTACAAACGTAATACCAATGGAGGTGTAATATGGATTCAAGTAATATCTTTATCGTCGGAGCGAACGGCCAGCTAGGACGAGCACTTCGTCGGCAATATCCAGAAGCTCAGTTCGCCGACATAGACGAGATGGATATCACTGACCGCCAATCAGTTGAGTCATTCGATTGGTCAGGAATATCAATCGTTTTAAACGCAGCAGCCTTTACTAACGTTGACGGCGCGGAAACACCAGAGGGTCGCGTAGCAGCCTGGAAGGTTAACGCCTCAGCGGTTGCAAACCTAACTCGAGTTTGCCGCACTCACAACATGACTTTAGTGCATATTTCTAGTGATTACGTATTTGACGGGACGAAAGAACCTCATTTTGAAAATGAAGACTTCAGCCCACTGAGTGTTTATGGTGCATCAAAAGCGGCTGGAGATTTGTTAGTTGAACAACTCGATACGTTTTATTTGCTGCGCACCACTTGGGTGATTGGTGAAGGTAAAAATTTCGTCCGCACCATGCTGGGATTGGCAGAGAAAAATATTTCACCAACTGTTGTTCACGACCAAATTGGCCGATTAACCTTTACTCGTGAATTGGTGAGAATTATTGACCACCTGCTGTCAACTCAAGCACCATTCGGCACATACAATGCCACAAATGATGGCCCGTTGGAAAGCTGGGCAGACATTACCAGGCAAATTTTTGCGCTAGCTGGGCGCAATGACCTAACCGTTACCAATACGACAACGGCTGAATATTTTGCCGGCAAAGATGGAATTGCACCACGTCCATTAGGCAGCAACATGAGCCTTGACAAGTTACATTCAACTGGATTTACTAGCCGTGATTGGACGCACGACCTGAAAGATTATATACTGAATCAAAAGGAGTTTTTATGAAAGGAATAATTTTAGCAGGTGGATCTGGAACGCGCCTTTGGCCAATTACCCAAGCGATTAGTAAACAGTTAATGCCAATTTATGATAAGCCGATGATTTATTATCCGCTTACCACGCTGATGCAGGCAGGAATTCGCGACATTTTGATAATCACCACACCAGACGACCAAGCTGGCTTTCAACGACTGCTTGGCGATGGCTCACAATGGGGTATTAATCTCGAATATGCCGTTCAACCCAATCCAGATGGCCTCGCACAAGCTTTCATTATTGGTGAAGAATTCATCGGTAACGACAAGGTGGCGTTAGTCCTAGGAGATAATATCTTCCACGGTGAGCGCCTGGATGAGTCTCTACAGGAGTGTACCAATCCTGACGGCGGTACGGTTTTTGCTTACAAAGTGTCTGACCCAGAACGATACGGTGTGGTCGAGTTTGATGAGCAAAACCAAGCTATCTCCATCGAAGAAAAACCAGCCGAGCCAAAGTCAAACTTTGCTGTTGTTGGTTTGTATTTCTACGATAATGACGTGGTCGAAATTGCCAAGAACGTCAAACCATCCGACCGCGGTGAGCTAGAAATTACCTCCATCAATGCTGAATATCTCCGCCGCGGCAAATTGCAAGTCCAGACTCTAGATAATGGTGATGTTTGGCTAGACACCGGGACGATTGACAGCCTGACCGATGCCTCTGATTTTGTTCGTGTCATCCAAAAACGGACTGGTCGCATCATTGGTAGTCCGGAAAAAACTGCCTTTAAAAATGGCTGGATCAGCCGAGAGCAGCTTGACACACTCGCTGAACCACTTAAAAAATCTGGATATAGTAACTATTTCACAAGGTTGTTATAATATAGCTAGCATGAAACGAGTTTGTGTTATCATACCTGCCTACAACGAGGGTGCGGTTATTCAGGACGTTATCAAGAAATCCAAGAAGGTTTTTTCAAAGGCACATAAATCCTATTCTATTGATATTGTGCTTGTCAATGATGGATCAAAAGACGACACACTTAAGCAAGCACAAAAAGGTGGTGCGATCGTCATTGATCACATCTTAAACTCTGGTGCTGGCGGCGCTACCCTGACTGGGCTTGCCTACGCACGACAATACGGCTACGATATCGCTACCACCATGGATGCTGATGGGCAACACGACCCAGAGGATGTTCTAGTGGGAATCAGGCAGAGCGACACCTCTGATACCGACTTACTCATTGGCAGCCGACTCATCAACAGTGAGGGTATGTCTAGGACTAAGGTTTTAGGAAATAAAGGTCTCAGCTTCATCACTTATGCTCTGTTTGGTATCAATGTCACTGATTCACAGTCCGGTCTACGAGTTTACTCGCGAAAGGCAATTGACAACCTTGACTGGAAATCAACTGGCTATGAATTTTGCTCAGAAATGATTTGGCGTGCTAAACAAGCAGGTATGATTATTTCCGAATACCCGATTAAAGCAATCTATACTGACTACTCCCGTGCCAAAGGTCAAAACAACTGGAACGCTATTAACATCGTCAAACGACTATTCAAGCAACGACTAACGGAGCTATTCGAATGAGATATCTTATCCTTGTACTACTTAACGTGCCCATTATTCTGGCAGCACTAATCAATATCATCACTCAATACAAACTACGCAAGGTCAGCACGGCACGCTTTCGCCATCAGCTCATTATCTGGTTGGTTATCATGATTGTTCTGGTGGGATCGTTCCCGATGTATAATATCTCACTTGGACATCCACCACTTGATTCATCGGAACTTAGCCTATTTGATATCCTGCAAACTACCACTATCATCCTCCTGTTCTACATCGCTAATACACAGCGCCAACGTATCGACCAAAATGAGCGTAGACTGCGCGATTTACATCAAGAATTATCGATCAGATTGTCTAAAAAATAGGTGTATTATCTAGCCTGTAATCATTCTTATCTTTGAGTCATCACCCCAAACTGCCGGCGAATCATACGGCCTGTCCGGAAACGCTCCATACTGCAATTTGATATGATAGTGATTGTCTTGTATGTATTGTTCAACCCGCTCAGCTAGACTAACTGGTTTACCAGAACAAATATTGATTATTCCCGTTACCTTATCTTGAGTGATAGTCGCTAACACTTGATCCGAAAATTCATCAATATGCAAAAAATCATATTTATTTTTGCCTGTCGTGAAAGGAAATTCGGTTTTACCGTCAGCAGCAGCTTGTGCGATTTTGGAAAATATCGAGTGGCCGCCCATATCATCGCCATAGATATAAAAACCACGCAGCCAATATAAGCTAATGTCGCTATCTTTTGTGAGCAGCATCATACTTTGCCGCAAGGCATTTTTGGCAACACCGTATTGAGACAGCGGATCGCACGGTGTCTGCTCATCGATTGCGCCTTCCCAGTACCCAACCTCATGCATGCTACCCATCACCGCCACATTCTTGCCGCCACTGTTGATATATGACCGCAAAAAATCGTAGTGATGAGAGAGATTTTTCATATGTTCTGGTGAATTGTGTCGAAAGCCATCTCGCCAAGCTAAATGCAGTAAAATATCAGGTTTTTGTAACGCTTCAAATATATTGTCGTGTTGAGCAAAAATATCGATATCGCTCGATCTATCAATAGCTACCACCTCATGGCCATTCTTTTTAGCTAGCGCAGCAATGTGACGCCCGATATATCCACTTGCTCCAGTGATAGCAATTTTCACCCGTTACTCCGCTCACTGAGTCGATATACTGATGAGATGATTTTAGCTATTGGTTTTGGCCAAAACTTTGACAAAATCATATATTCTTCCTTGGCACGAGCATTGTCGCCAATCGCCTTGGTGGTGATTGAACCTTCATGGATACGATGACCCATTAGTGATTTTTTAATATACCCAAAGCCGTAAGTATTTTTAGATAGTTTTTCCCACGCCCAATAATCAAACGTCGCTATCAAATCAGACTCAAAAACCGGAAGCTTGTAGTGACCTTTAACAAAAGTTACAGCTGGACAGCAAATTGGATCACCAAAAGACAGAAGCAATCTCTTAGTAAATCGACTTTTTTTGGAAATCGCCAGCGGCCAGCAAAGCATATTTTTAATAACTAAATTTAGAGATTTAGTCACCGCAAAATTGCCTTTGATGTCATAGGCCCTAGTAAAGATAATGCAACTATCCTGGTGTTTTTCATAATACGCAACCACCTCTGAAGAATAATTATAGTCATATATCTCATCGTGGTTAGCGACGGTAGTTAGTGTCGTCTCAGAAACTGACAACCCAAAATCAAAATCACTCGCCGCGCCTTTGCCTCTATCTTTTTCTGGTCGAGCAATCACTTTTAGGCCATACTTTTCAGCGATAGCATCAATAAAAGCATTTGGTGTTGATGTAGCAATTACAACATCACTGTTATATTGCTGATTCATCACAGATTTAACACAATCTTCCAAAAATGGTGATTCTTTATAGGCTAAAACGACAAAAGTGTGCTGCGATTTACTGCTCATCATTTCTTCCTCGCAAATTTGCGATTAACCGCCCAGGCGTACAGTTTAACAATTATTGATTGTGGCAATAAGTCATATAGTCGCCAGTTCATATCCTTCTTGGCTACTGGCATCGTAGTATTTTTCCACGGCGTCAGATGTAGATACTTACGCCACAAAATACCAACTGGGTTTTCATTACCTTGCTGCCATGGCCGACCATTCATACCAAACTGTGAGTGAATAATCTTTGGTGTGTAGTAACTCTCCATGATCTCATCATAACTATAAAAGCTTTCGGGTAAGAAGCCGTTAGCTTTGATGTATTTTTTAATATCATAGCCATAGAACACAGTCGAGAAATTATACTCCACACCAACCTTCTTGATCTTGCCTTTGAAAAATACATTACATAGATCTTGGTCAGCCACCTCATAGTGATTATGTCGCAAATGCTCGCGCATCTTGGCATCAATCTTATCTTTCATCCATTTTTTGTGATTAATCAGCATAATTCCGCAGTTAAAGTAGCCGTCGGTTGGTTTCAAACCGATGACCTCTTTATGTGCGTTTACCATAGTAGCGTCATATGACAATGCCATTACATTATCTTCAAAATCAAGTTCCAAAAGACCATCGAGCGCTCCGCTGATAACCGTGTGTGGGTTAATGTACAAGATTCGGTCTGTTTTGATATCAAGCTTAGCAAACGCCAGCATTTTATACCATGTGATATACAGCCCCTTCCACGCCTTGACGCCGATCTCTTTCAGTTCATCAGGGTAGCTTGAGACATCAACAAACGTGATTGTGGCATTTTGGTAGTTACCAACCATTTTATTAAACTTATTGATGCTAGCTTTTTTGAGCTGGTGTCCGAGATAAAAAATATTAATCTCTTTCAAGTGTTTGTTGTTTTCCAAAAGTGACACAATAGAGATTGCGCTAACTACGGCATAGTTGTCATCGCTCTGGTATATAACGTTTAGAGTTCCTTTATTCATGCCTGCAATTCCTATCCATTAACCGGCAGTTGTTTAATGTAGTCTTTCAACATGTCCGTATAGTCTCTTGGTGTGAAACCCGCTCGACGCAACTTCGACAAATCCATATCACTGTTGAGCGGTCGTGGCGCAAAGCCTGGTTTACTGGCTGCATATTCCTCGGTGGAAATCGGCTGCACACGGTTACGGTCATGTCCAGCATATTCAAAAACATCGGCAGCAATTTCATGCCATGACTTTACTGGACCATCATTGGATACATTATACAGTCCATATGCCACATTATTATCCAAAAAATACTTGGTAGCTCGAGCAATCTCTGACGCAAACGTTAGCCGACCAAATTGGTCATCGACGACTTTTGGATTGATACGCATATCCGCCAAGTTTTTCATGGTTTTTGGCATATTATGTCCATCACCAACAACCCATGACACTCGCATAATGTAGTGTTTTGGCACTAAACTAACCGCCAAATCGCCCGCCGCCTTACTTTCTCCATAGACCAAAAGAGGTGCAACTACTTCATCATCTTGATGGTTTTTCTCTCGACCATCCCAAACATAATCTGACGAATAGTGGACAAGGGTTTTGTTTTGTTCAATCGCAATTTTAGCGAGGTTACGTGGACCATAAGCATTAGCTAGCCATGTCTTAGCACGCAGCTCGTCTGTCTCAGAACCATCGGCATTAACCAAAGCTGCTGCATTGATGATAACGTCGTATTTTGACCAGTCAAAGGCCTTTACTTGCTCCTCATCGGCTATATCCAACTCTTCTCGTGATAATGCCTTAGCGTCTGGAAACATGGCACACAACGCCTTACCTAGTTGTCCACCTGCTCCTAAAATTACGTATTTCTTACTCATAACTCCCCTTTATCTTTGTCAGTTATTATAGCATCTTTTAGCGATCGCTTATAGATAACTAACAGAAGTGTCACTTGCAACAAGCTAATCATCATAAAAACCAACACACTACCCAACATCGCTAATCGCTCAATCAAACACATAGACACCACTACCGCCAAAATATCTGTGAGTAATAATGTATAAAATTGTCCCTTAAACCGACGCATGATGATTAGTAGGTTAACATAAATCGACACAAAAGCGTTCGCCGCCGCACCAATCACCATAATTGTTAAATCGAGTTGGAAATTATTAATATTGATGCCAAAAATAACATTAAGCACCCAAACACCAATCAGATAGCTTAGAACAACCGAAAGCACTCCCATTCCAAAAGTTATGTGATTCATTTTACTAACAACTTGCGCAAATTCCTTCAACTTTCTTTTTACTAATAGTTCAGATAGATTCACCACATTTGGCTGAATGATAAACGAGATAAAGAGTCCAAGAAGCGTAATCGGCATCGCCATAATACCAAAATAACCAATCTGGTCAGGATGCGATTTATCTAAAAAATACCGTGGGATATTGAGTGAAAACATCGTCAAAAACATCACAACAAACACCGCTGACGTGTGTTTCATGATAGCAACAGCCTGAGCGATATATTCTTTGCATAGTTTTTTACTTACGTTAATAACTTCAACGCGTCGCACCCAAAGTATATCGTAGAGGAATATGATAAGCACATTAACCAACAATATTGCCAATGTACCGTATATAACATTTTTGGTGACAATGTCAACCGCCATGAACGCCGCAAAACCAAGCATCGCTTTCATGGTTAATGATATACCAGCGACATATAACTTATGATGAATTTGTAAAACACCATACAGCGAGTCAGCAATTGATTCTAGGATTTTAAAGGTCACTAAAATCATAATTAAGCCTGTTTTTGTAGCGTTATAGCCGTTCAGCACACAGAATACTACTGCGGAAATCGCCACAATAAGTGATGCGATGAAGCGTACGGCGACGTATCCACCACTCGAAAACTCCCGCTTAACATCAGACACTTGATAGGTCCGACCACCCCATAAAGAAACCGCCCAAAACACCACTGAAAGTGACAACGCAAACGAAAACAGTCCAGAATCGTCAATGCCATTTAGTCGAGTGATGACAATGAGTAATACCGGAGAGATCGCACTCTGTAGTAATGAACCCAGCGAGTTCCAGAGATAATCTTTTTTGATATTTTGCATACAGTCGCCTCACGTTACGGGGTATACATGAAATACCGCTGAAACGTTATCAATAGCGCCATTATCACCAATAACAAAATGATTAGCGATGAAATCATGATGATATTTTTCTTATCTTGAGGTTTTAGCTCAGCTCCTCGACCCAAAAATATCGCCATGAAAATTATGATAAGTGTTGGCAAGAAATAGCGACCCTGGACCCCGTAGATGATGTCAAAGTTATATGGTGTATACGTTAGATAGATAGCTACATTAACTGCAACAAAGTGTACCGCGGCCAAACCTACAGCTAACCAACGCCAAGAGTTCGGGATAGTAAGCTTACTCTTGTCCTTTCCTAACGATACCGTTGCTGTCATTCCTAACACAAAGATATATATATAACCCATCCATAATGGATATAATGTATCGGCCGCACCAAAAGTACCAATTACACCTCGAGCTTCATCATCACCAAATGATGTCATATATGAATTCCACAAAACACGAGGTCCTCGTCTTGGATGTTCTTTGAGATTCTGTAATTGTTTATCTGATTGTATATTTTGAGGCAATGAATCACTTCTGTATTCATATTCTCCTGCATTGTTCGCCATCACTATATTAGCTCCAAGCAGCAATACACTGATAATTGTAGCCGCAATCGACCAACGCCAAAAATGCTTCTTTTTTACCAAAATAATGATCAATGGCAAAAACAGATATAGTAGCGGCTTAGACCAAACGATCGCACCGCACAGCATGGCTAATTTAATCCATTGATTACGTTGGATGTCGGTCGATTGTACATACAGGCGTAGCGTATATGCAAGGAATAACAACAATAAAGCATATGATACTCCATCAGTTCCTACCATAGACTGCTGGAATAACATCATTGGCAACAACGCAACAAACGTAAATAAATATTTTTTACCTGGTAATAGTTTAATAGCAAAATAAACTATTACCACTGACGCTAAAGCTAATAGTATTCGTGCAATATAGAGAGAGATAACCGGGCTGAGATTAAAGACGTTAGCCAAAAATACCCCTGGAACAGCTGGTAAATAGGTTAGAAAATTGTATGAAACCATAGGCGGTTGATACCGCTCACTTGGGTTCAATGATCTCTTGACAGCTTGCTTAGTGCGATTAAAATCATATTTTTTAGCTGAAAAACCGCGAATCTCATCATCATAGAACGTTAGTCTCAGCGTCTCACCAATAGATTTTGGCAAACTAGCACCAGTGCTTTTTGGGTTGACTGGTATAACATATCCGTGTGCGATATACTGCACACGAATATAATGCTCTGGCTCATCAGGACCTTGAAATGGAGGGGTGATGATCGCAAAGCCTAATGCACCAATTAACCCAACTATAAGGTAGATTTTATGCGGCTGACTACACAGCAACACTAACTTTTTCTTGACACTATCAAGCTTCTCTCGCACCGTCTTCATATAGCACTAATTATACACTCATGTTCGCTGTTTTGCTATATGAGTTCACCCTTAGCTAGTAGGCTAACTGTGATATAGGAAATCTTAACGATAGGCAGTTTTTCTTTATTCAGCTCAACAAATTTTTGCCAGCTACGAATCGGGTGCAAAGTTCCGTTCCTTAGATGATAGATTGTACCACCTGGATCGCCCACAAACTGCGGCAGTTTTGCTTCTTTGGTCAGTATGGCGCATGTTTTGCTTTGTAGTGGATATGGGTTTTGTGACGGTAGGTGTAATTCATATAATGTACCGCCCATTCCTAAGTAACTGCGGCCCTCGCAACTAACATATGGAGACAAGACTCGGTTGCTGACTTTGTATTTTTCAACCACCCTGTCATCAACTTGGCGGATGGCGCCATTGACACCCAAATCAGCAGCTTGATCAAAGTGTGACAGCGGGATGAGTGTGTCGTATCCATCAGAAACATATACCGTACCATTAGAGGGTGCTTTTACCATTTTACCGGGTGCAAAGACCACGTTGCCTGAAGGAATCTTTCGAATAGTCTCACCAGATAGCCAAGCGATAGTTGGTCGCTCAGTCTTAGTGATGGCAAATACATCCTCCATAGCAACTATCGGTCGTTTCTGGCGTGATTCCATGACATATACCGTGCCATTATCTGACGATTTCAGGGTCACAACATCGTCCAGCGCCCCAGATCCAGGCAACGAGCGGACCGTTTCTTCTGATAGCGCCAACGGACTGACTGGTATATCTTGTGGCTTAGTGACTTTCTTTTTACCCTGATTGGTAATGAGGAATGTCTCCCCGGCTGGATTTTTAACATAATCATCGACTGTTTGATTAGTTTGCGGTAGTTTGTTGATGCTTTCTTGTTGCAATACACCGCCGCCAAGCGATTGCAAGGTTTGATCGACATATTCAGAGTGTCTAATGTTGTGTAATGTTCCGTTGCTAATCAGCTTTTGGTGACCAGTGTCTCTGTTTCTCACGACCGCTGCCTCTCTGACGATTGGTGTGCCGTATGGCAGATATTGAATGGCTGATTCGCCCAGAACATTATATCCCTGGTCGTATTGTTGCAAAGCTAATGATTTGTCATCCAAGACCTCACGGCGCGTACCATTTTGGATATAGAATCGCTTACCACTAGTTGTCTTATAGCCGTGTCCCATGCGCGGACCGTGATAGAATTTATTCACTTGTGCCTCAGTCAGTAACATACTATTGCCGCAATCCATACCGTATTGTGCCACCATGGCACAGGTTGTAAATGCCAGTCTGATGCCAGAATCATAGAAATACACCGTGCCGTCAGGTGATCGCATCAATCGATTCGCTACCTGGCCTGTCGGAATTTTATCTAGATACGCTTGAGACACAAAACCAACACCACCCAGAGGAGATAATGCCGCCAAAATGTCATAGTTCGGTACCGGATATTTAACATTATCCGACACCAGGTAGACTGTTGCGTTATCATGAGACCTCAGCAAGGTACTGTTGACGTGGGTGCTACCAAACCACTCCCTAAACATATAGAAGAAGTTGCGGTTGCCGTATGCTCCACAGTGTGCCGTGCCAGGATAAGCCGCCAGTGCTGCATCATTTGGTACATATGGTGTATAGATATACAGGCTGGCAGTTGCGTAATTTTCAATATATACATCTCGGTAGCCACAAGCAGGATTTGGGTTATACAAAATTCTATTGACTCGACCCGGCTGATAATTATAGTTTTGAATTTCGTTGCGATATTTTCGTAATTGCCAAGCAGCTTTATTTACTTGCTTATAAAAGCCGGCTTTTTCATTATCACAGTTTGCAGAATAACCTGGACCACTGTCAGGACAGCCATAACCCATGGCATATTTGTACTGTGACCGCAACGGCCAAGAGTCGGCAAACAACGGACCAGCCGATTCTTTTCTTAATGTTACCAACAATACTTGTGGGTTAATTTGATATCGTTGCGCAGCATCCCAGATGATTTGACCAGCATTGATACCACCAGGAAAGGCACCGCCACCACGATCAAAGGAAGTCTCGCCGTTGTTTGGATTTTCGTGATAATTTTGTAAACAAACGTATGGTGGACCATGCCAGCCACGCTGTGCTGCGTACTGGGCTTTGGTATTGCCGTGGCCAGAAGGTCCAGTACCCCAGGTGTCACACGCCGGTGTGTGCTGTTCAATAAACCGCTGCACTGCCGCCGCAGAACCCATAGCTCGTGAATCATAAAAGATTTCATCATCAATAATCCTACCAGGATTAAAGCCTGAAGCCCCAGCCCCTTGAGAGAGAATGACCGCAAAGGTTAAGCTTAGTAACAATCCTACTATCTTCTTCATTTACTCAACCACCACCGTCATGCCGTCAGCTACACCGTGAGACCTGCCTGAATTATACTCGATTGACACTGTCCACTTACCAGCAGCTCCTAATTCATCTCTACTCACCCGCATCGTTTGACATGAGGTTGAGCTTGGACCAGGAATTACTCCGGCCGTCTTTTTGACGACTCGATTGCCCAGTGTAAATACATAGGTACATGTACCATCCTGTTCGACAGCGTTCGTTACAAATCCGCTAGCGGTGATAGTATGCTTATCAACTGACTGCTCAACACTAGTCATCAGCACATAGACTGATTGTTTTTTTGTTTGAGGGTCGGTCTTTGGCTGCGGTGTCACATCAGTGTTTGGTCGAGCTGATTTATTATCTGGATTGTCCTCGACATTTTTAGTGTCTTTTTTCTCAGTTTTGGTTTTGTTTGGATTTACTCCACGACCCTGATCGTCAACCGTAAAAGCCTTGTCCTGATCTGAAAATGGCAACCATTTATTATAGTAAGCTGCCGCCACATACGAGCCAGCAACAACAATTGCCGCCAGTAGTGATATACTGATAATTTTCTTGCGTGATAGTTTAGAAAGTTTTTTCTGTTTCATAGTCATTACCCTAGGATAATGATACAGTAAAAAACCAATTTTTTCAAATTAACCACTAGCTTTTTGATTTTGCTTCAACGTGTTCTAACGAATATCTATCAATCGCCGTGTGGTCGTCCAATTTCGTCAACACTGCCCGACGTACGCCGCGCCATTTTTCTATATTATAAAAAATATTCAACACCAAGTAGAATAGCTTTCTTTTCCGTGAATATTGTTTATCACGCAGCGTAAATAACGTGTCGCGAATCCACCCGATGATGACCATTTTGGTTATCTGAGAAATAGTCGGTAGTGGCACATCAATACCCACACGACGAAGCCCCATCGTCTCGTCAAACATTCGCATTTTGTATTCACGCAGCTTAAATTCATTAGAATGCAACACATTACCCCTGGAGGCATAGGCTTTCATGTAGCCCGCGTTGATAACATCGCGGCCAAACAATTGATCTTCAGCATACGGAACATCTTGATATGGCAATTCACCAGTCAGATAACTGCGACGAGCAGCCGAGTTAACATCAGAATAAAACGCTACTTTATCATAGGTTTCCTGTTTTTTGATAAAAGAATCTTTGTAGAACAATGTTGTTCCAAAATCAGGACCAAAACCATTGAACACACCCATGATTTCGCGCTTCAACAAGGGAAAGGTGGTTGGCCGCGGGTCTTGTTTTCCCATAACACCAATGATACGGTCTGACAATTCAAACGGTTTCGTCATCTCATATAGCCAATATTTATGAGCGGGCGTAGCATCTTGTGACAGGTAAACCACGATGTCGCCTTTTGCATCATGAGCGGCGGCTGCCCGCGTCTTACCGTGACCATATTCCTCTTTTGTGATGGTTTTATACCGTAAGTTTGGGTGTTTTTTAGCATATTTTTTGATGATTTTTGGCGTCTTATCTGTGGAGCTTGTGTCGTAAATCAAAACTTCATAGGTTTTGTCAATTTTTTGTTTGAACACCATTTTTAGCAGATCATCCAAATAGTCCTCACCAAAATACGTTGGGATAAAAACAGTGATGTCGATTTTGTCCGTGTTGTTAGCCACCTATCACCTCACGAATCAGAATGCGCTCAACCTTCTTGTATGATTCGTCCCATGACAAATCTTTGACGCTTTCTGAAGCCTTTTTGGCATAGGTATTGATATTTTTGATCTCAACAACCTTACACAACTCATTAGCCAGTTCAATCGGTGAAGCCGCGGCGTAGTGGATGTATTTATTTTCACCCAAAACCAAGCTGTTGTTTTCGCCTTCGTTCATCACTGGGATACAACCAGCCGCCAGTAACTCGAGCGGCAGTAGCGACACGTTAGTAAGTGACAACACTAAGCACGCTTCAGACTCTTTGTACAGATCAGCCACGTCTTGGTGAGACAAGATACCGCGGTTGACATATGGAAATGGTATTTGATAATTCGACACATCCCAACCAAAGAACTCAATGGTGTATTCTGGATGTTTTTTGTGGAATTTATCTAGTGCAATCACACCCAACTCAAAAGCGCGGCGCTCAGTCACTGGGCGGGCATAGAAACAAATTTTCTTTTGCTTGTCGGCTTTATCTGCCAGGCGGTAGATGTTCATGTCAGCACCAAAGTCAAAATAATCCGCCTTCATGCCGTATTCGCTGACTTTCTTTGTCAGCCAACGACCAGCCGTAATGCCGTAAAAATTCATTTTGTACGTGTTTTCAGCCAACACCGCCTTTGACCCTAGCCCATAAAAGTACGGTTCAAAATCCTGCACAAAGTAAAACTTGTGTGCCTTAGTGTTGATGTTAAATACCGGGTAGGCCGTTTCCCATCCAGTAGCAATCAATGCGTCAGATTCAGTGTATTGTGACACTTTTTTTACGTCGACATCAAAATTGAAACTCTCTGATAAAATCGCCTTAGCTTCAGCTGGTGACTGTGGGTGAATTCCTTCATAGATGTAAAAAGTTACGTCGTGACCCTGTTCTTGCAAGAATCGAGCAAAACGAGTGATGGTGTTTTGTCCACCACTTCCTTTTGAAATAGGAGACAATACCCAACCAATTTTCAAAGACTTCTTTTTTGACTTTTTCTTTGGTGTTTTGTACGGGTGATTGATGTAGTCCGCGTTCATGATGTCTTCAATTGAGGCCATAACTTCAATTGGCTGCTTGATGGCTGGCGCAGTCTTCTTCGACAGATATATTTGAGTTTTCCTGACAGCTTGGCCTAGCCCATTTTGCCTAGTGTAGGTGTAGAATTTGTACAGTTTACTCATGACTTTTTCTCCTTCTTACTTTTCACACTCATCCATGAACCACGTGTCTTCAGTAAACCACCCCTCGGCTTATTTTCTCTCACATAAAACTGACTAATATCCTCCTCTGTCGTGTAAGCAATTGGCTCATACGAATCCTTTTTCTTATCATGAGCAAACAAGGTAGCCGTAATTTCAAAGTCACGGTTGTTAAACAGATCCAATGGCAGAGTATACTTATAAATATGCGTGCCTTTTTTACTGGAGGTTATTTCCACATTATTATCATCGATAAAGAATCCGTCATCAATCACAGAAGTGATGCGATTTGAAGCTTCGTCCAAAATTGAAATACCAAATGACACTTGCCTATCTTCTGGAACAAAATATTTTACTTCAACTTCCAACGTGTCTTTCGGTGTTAACACCTTGTTTTCTACCCTTGTTTGAATATACGCAGTATTTTTCTTTGATTTCTTATCAGTTTTTGCTGTTGACTCTATATTTTCAATAGAATACAAGTTAGCAACTTCATTTGGATCACCCGAGGCAACGATTTTACCAGATTCCAGCATGATAGCTTTATTGCAAAACCGTCGTACTGACGCCATGTCGTGAGTGACCAAGATAACAGTCTTTTTCTGTTTTTTGATCTGCTTGAAATATTCAAAACATTTACGCTGAAAGGCTTCGTCACCGACGGCTAATACCTCGTCCAAGACGAGGATATCGGTATTAGCACGGATGGCAATTGAAAATGCCAAACGCACCTGCATACCACTGGAATAGTTCTTCAGTTTTTGATCCATGAACTGTTCTAGTTCGGCAAAATCAACGATCTCGTCGTACATATTTTCAACTTCATCGTGCGAAAAGCCTAGCAATGCTCCGTTCAAATAGACGTTTTCCCGACCAGTCAATTCTGGGTTAAAACCAACACCAAGTTCAATGAACGGAATCAATTTACCATTAACAATCACCTCTCCAGAGTCGGGCGAATAAATATCAGAAATCAGTTTTAACAGTGTAGATTTTCCACAACCGTTTCGTCCAACGATGCCGAAAAAGTCACCTTTTTCCACCGTAAACGAGATATCTTTTAGAACTTCTTGTTTTTTATAGCCCTTGACACCCTTAGTCCAGTTCAAAAATGCCTGCTTGATACCGTTTGCCTGCTCGGTTGGTAAATTAAAGCTCTTGTATAGATTCTTTACTTCTAGCGCATATTTACTCATCACATATTCTCCGCAAAGGTTTTGCTGCTTTTTCTGAAATAAATAATACCAATAATGACAACAACCACCGTTAGTACAACAGGTATTAGACTAATCCAGATGTTATTTATTGTACTCCAAGTGGTCGGCGTCGTCTGTGGAGCGATAAGGCTATATCGGACATCTTGAATACTTTGTGCAATAGGATTGAGCATCATAACTTTTGCGACTTCTGGGTGAAAATTAGACACCAGGCTAAGTGGATAAATGATTGGGATACTGTAAAAACATATCTGTAAAATCACATCCCAGATATGGCTAATATCACGGAATTTTACGTATAGTGTTGATAATATTAGCGATACACCAAGTGCCAAGATAAACAACTGAATGATGCTCAATGGCGCCAAAAGAGCCCTCCAAGTAAAGTCTACTCCAGAGATAAGTCCAAAGATTAGCACCACAATCAAGTTGATCGACAGACTGATGAGCGCGCTGGACATTGACGAGATGATGATAATGTATTTCGGAAAGTTAATTTTACGCAGTAAGTCACCCCTACTAACGATGGCGTTCATACCAACTGAGGTAGCTTCGGTAAAAAATCCCCAAAGAGCAATACCTAAGAGTAAGACAATTGGATAGGTTTTTGTGCCGTCGGTAAACTTCAAAAATTTCACAAACACCAAATACATCACCAAAAACAGCAACAGTGGCTTCAGTACTGACCATAAGATTCCTAAAAATGAACCTTGATAGCGCAATTTAAAATCAGTTTTTACTAATTCGAGTAAAATTACTCTGTTTCGTTTATTAAACAACTCCTGCATATACCAAGTCCGATTATACCGCTTTTTAATCTTTTAGGCTAATCACAAGTCGTCGATCGCGACCTTCGCCCTCTGAGTGAGTTTCTATGTCATTGAAATCATGTGCGGTGTGGTGTACCGTCCAGCGGTCAGCCGCGTTAAGATCCAACCTCTTAGGCTCGCCAGTGTCTCGGACTTCCTGAAACCAAGCGCGAGCTTTTTCAGCAAGTTTTTCAGCGTGCTGCTGCTTGTAGTCAGCGATATCTAGGTTAACTCGTTCCACTGCGGCATTGCTGTTGCGAAGCAGTGCTGAGAGTAAGTGTTGGATACTGCGCAACGTCTCAGCGCCGCGACCAATCAGTAGGCTATTGTATTGCGTTGATGGAATCTTTACGATCAAAATATCGTCTTCGATGGACACTTCAGCCGTTATATTTAGGTCGAAAAAGGCCATCAAATCCTCAACATATTTCTTGATGTAATCGATTGTTTGCTGCTGATCCATGATTATTCCTCCTTATTCCTTGGCCTTGATCCGGGTGATTTTTGCCTCAGTTGCTGTCGCTGCACGCCTACTTGCTTGAGATTTTTTGGAGTTTTTCTTTGACTTGCTTGGTGTTTTAGAAATAGTCTCCATCTCATCACTATCTCCCTTTAAGATGATGGCATTTTGCGCATATGCCGCAACGTTTGAGACGGTTAGATACAGTGCTAGGGCACCCGGTAGGTTGATGATCACGAAAAACATAAAGATTGGCATAAATTTCATCATCTTGCGCATCACGATAGCATTGATCTCTGACTGATCTGCCTCTTTGCCTTCAGCAGCTTCTTGCATGATATCGCGCAATCGCTTCTTACTGTCGCTCGCTGGAGAAATTTGTTTAGTGGTCAAAAACTGCATCACCGCCGCCAACACAGCCAAAATTAGTAAACTCCAGGTAACACTACTGTTACTAACTGCGTGCTGTGTGAGGTCAACCATCCCCAAAAAGTTCTGATTGAGTTGATCTGGGTGAGCTACTAAATTGGATACTACTGGTAATTGTTCGATAAAATCATATGCGTATTTAGCAAGGTCGCCGGTATGAACCCGGCTAGACACAAAGATTTGCACCACTCGGTAAATACCGATCAATACTGGCAGCTGAATCAAAAGCACGCCAATTGAACCAAACATGCTAATGTTGTGCTCTTTATATAATTCCATCATCGCAAGCGCTCGTGCCTGGCGATCATTCTTGTATTTGGCGTTAATTTTCGCCAGTTGCGGCTGCATTTTGCGCATCGCTTTTGTCTGATGTAGCTGTTTTTTAACCATTGGCCACAGCAGAAGACGGATGATGATAGTAAAGAGGATAATACTGACACCAAAGTCTGGAATTAAGCCGTAAATGGCCATTAAAATATTAAAAATTGGCTGTACAATCAGAACATCAAAAAAACTCATGCCTCACATTATATCAAAAAATATGTCATTTATACAGATTAGCCTGGGAGAATAGTCGTTTAACTTCGTTTTGAATACTCTTGTATTCCATGTGTAAAAAATCAGCCGTAACAATAATCAGCGCTATATCATGATTATCTTTAAGCATTGGCAGCTCAGCTCGAATCACCTCGTACACCCGTCGACGCACCCTATTACGGCGAACGGCTGATTTGAGGACTTTTTTACTGATCACCACAGCAAATCGACTGTGTTTCCGGCGTGGATTGGTGATATATTTTACTGTCATTACACGAGACCTCACAGCATCACCATTTTGATATAAATACCGTAAACTGCCGTGACCGTGAAATCTGTGACGATGCGTTAACATTCTCTTAGTATACCAAATACCACTCCGATATACATCAGGAGTGGTATCAGATCATCGAGCGCACTAAGTATTATTTACAGTGCAATCCGTGCACGACCTTTTAGGCGGCGTCGCTTCAAAACAGCGCGACCAGCCTTTGTAGAAACGCGTGCTCGAAAACCGTGCGTACGGGCACGATGACGTTTGTGTGGTTGAAATGTTCGCTTTGGCATACTGGGTGATAGTTTAGCGTTTTTTTGGTTTTTTTGCAAGTATCAATTGTAGTTTTCCACTGCTCGGTCTATTTTATCCACAATTATAACAGAGGTGACGTGTGCCTGTGGAAAAGTTTACCTCTATTTTCAGTTTCTCTTCCATGAGATGTCTATGCTTGTGGAAAACTCTGTCTTTTTGCTATAGTACAGAGTAGATTATGTGTGAGGGGTTATAAC